>JASHVM010000102.1:0-3327 GCA_030044595.1 Streptosporangiaceae bacterium | reverse complement strand
TCATCCAGACCGATAGGTGGGCGGGTTCTAGGGCCTTCTGAACGACACCGGCCAGGTCATCTCGGACCGAGTCCAGGTCCACCGCGTCCTGCAGGCGGGCGGCGAATGCGGCCACGGTCCGGTCGGCATCGTAGCGGACCCGGTTGAACCGCCGGTCCACGACCCGCTGGACGCGGTTGCGCAGCGGGTTGAACAGGGCGGCGGCGGCCAGCGTGGCACCGGCCACCGCGACCGGTGAGGAGATGGGCAGCACCCGGGTGGCCAGCAGCACGACACCCGCGTAGACCCCCACCAGCAGCCCGGTCACGATCCCGTAGCCGAGGGTGCGGCTGATGATCCGGTCGATGTCATACAGCCGGTACTTCAGGATCCCTACTCCGATCGAAAGCGGCAGCGCCGCCAGGCCGGCCGCGGCGATGAGGTCGGGAATCACCGGCGTCGCCCACGGGTTCACGGCGGTCACTACTGACACCTGGGCGATAACTTCGCCGACGGCTAGGACGGCGGCGCCGCTCATCAGCCACTTCAGCTGCTGGCGCCGCTCACCCGAGGAGCGCCGCCAGCTCAGCACCTGCGCAGCCACGAACGACAGCCAGAAGGCAGCGGACACCGGGCCGGACAGCTTGGTCACCGTCGCGAACCACCCGGCCGGATCGGGTGTGAGGACCCCGCTGGAGTCGATCCGGGCATCGTGCCCGGGGGCGCTCATCACGACGGTGTACACGACCGCCGCGTAGCAGGCGGCTACCGCGAGGTAGGACCACAGCACCCAGCGCCAGCGCGGCGACGGCGGCGCGCCGTCCGGGAACAGCAAGATCACCAGCGCCAACGCCCCGAGCCCGGGAAACCAGGAATAGGCGAGCAGGACTGCCACGGCGCCGAGCGGCAAGTGATGGCCTGGGCGGTAGGCGAGCGCCCCGTACAGCGCGCCGTCAATGAAGAGCAGCTCCAGGACAGGACCTGCAAGCAAGAGCCAGCCGATCGGGTTGCGAGGCTGGCGCCAGGCGACGACCAAGCCGACCGACCCGAAGACCACGGCCAAGGCAATATTCTCAACGCTGTTCGCCAGCACGTTCTGGTGAGTCACGACATACAGCGGCACCGAGACCCCGGCGAGCAGCACGGCAAGCACAGCCAGCGCCACCGCGGCCACCGGGGAGGTCAAGCCGAAGCGGCGCGCCGTGACTTCCGCCGCCACCGATGCGTGCCCCGACGCTGGCTGCGCCTCGCCCACGGCCGCAACGGTACGCCCGGACCGTTCCGGGAACGTTACCGCTCAGCCCGGAATCCTCAACAAGCTCAAGATCACCAACTGGAGCTGAGCGACAGTCCCGACCTCACACCATCACGCCGGGCGCGCAAGCCAACGATCCGGAGCCGTACAGCACAAAAGCACAGCAACAGCCCCTCATAGCCACCGGCTCGTGCAGCCGTGAACAGCCGAAGCAAGCTGGGCCGATAGCCAACCACCCAGGAGCGCCTGTAGTTCGGGACGAAACCGCCACCCGCATGCGGCCCAGCGGGACGCGTAACCGTGAGTGGACTTTCCCGCCACTCCGTCCTTAGCTGGGATAAACAGAACTCACAGGCTGCGCTGTGGACACTTCGCTGCGCCTGTGGACAGCTGCAGTCTGCCGACTTGGATGTCGCTAGCCAGCGAGGTGTTATCCACTTTTCCACAGCCCCGCTCGTCCACAGTTACACAAGAGCTGATCAGCCTATTTGCCGAAAACGTCCACAAGCCTATGCACAGGACGCTAGCCTTGCACCCCCCGGGGCTGGCGTGATAGGAGCGTGCTCTCATGCCGGCCCTGGGCCCTCTGACAGCGGCCGGCCCACCCTCCCTCGTTGCCGTCACGGTCGCCGTCGAACGTGATCAGCTTGATCAGGCCCTAGTCTCTTCGCCTGCGTACCGAGACGTTCGATGCACACCGAGGAGGACGGGGAGCCGAGGTCGCAGACCGCCCTGACCTTCGCCCGACCCTGGCGCAGACTTAGAAAACGTGCGGGACTGCCCGGCGCGTGATCGATCGGGGCTTGGCCGGGCGCGTGGTCGTCTCCGACCTGTGCATACGCCCGGCCACGTTTAGGTGCCCACGAAGTAACCCCCGGTTTGCCCCGCCGCAATGTTACGGACGGAAAGGGGCCGGAGGTGTCAACTTGACAGATGAACTTCCTCTGTCTTGTGATGTAGCTCACTCTGCGGTACTACGCCTACCGCGCAGCGGGCCGGTTATTCCCCTTCACCGCGACATCCACGGCCCGGCCGCGATCCTTGACAAGCTGGCATAGATCCGCAACGGCCCGACGCCAGGGCGGTACACGTTTCGAGTTGACTACGCCCGGCGGCCGCTCCCTCGATCCAGTGGCCACGAGGAAGACGGGCAGACTGAGCACAGCCGTAGCAGGCCCATGTAGTTGGCCCCTTTCCTGGAAGCAAGGCAGTGGTCGAGAATGAGCCATGAAACCAACCGGCCAGGGCATGATGTCGGTGCTGCTGGCCGCCCCCATGACACCGGAGTGCATCGCGGGCGGCCGAGGCGTCTTGGCATCAAGCGCTAAACCATCGGGTGTCAGAAGCACCCGCTAGTGATGGGCGAGAAGCCATACCAGGCGGTACATCGCGCGGTGCTCAGGGGCGCCGAGCGGGTCTGGCACGACCTGCGGTTCAAGGACCTGTACCGGAACGGCGAGGAGTTCGAGCTCATGAACCGGGCCCTGGGCTTCGCCGCCCTGGCCATCCTCACCGTGATCCCGCTGCTCATCGTCGTCGCCGCCGCCGACCCGACGCCGGAGCGCGGCCTTGCCGTGTGGGTGATCGACGGCATGGGCCTGACCGGCTCCTCCGCCGGCGCCGTGGCACGGGTCTTCTCGGCGCCGGGCCGGGTGCTGGGCACGACCAGCGTGTTCGGTGTCCTGCTAGTGGGCGTCTTCGGGGTGTCGTTCGCGGGCACCGTGCAGGCCGGGTTCGAGAGGATCTGGGGCCTTCCCGCCGGGCCGTGGCACAAGGTCTGGCGTCAGGTGGTGTGGCTGGCCGTTCTCACCGCCTACATCTTCGCGGAGGCCACGGTGGGCACGGTGACGCACGGCGGGCTGGCCGCGACGGGGGCGGTGGCGGTGGTGCCCGGCCTCATCTTCTTCTGGTGGGGACTGCGCTTCCTGCTCGGCGGGCGGGTGAGCTACCTGGCGGCGATGCCGGGCGCGGTGGTGACGATCATCGGCCTGGGTGGCCTGCGGGTCTTCTCCGGCTTGGTCTTCGAGCCGCTCGTCGCCAGCAACGCGGTCAGCTACGGCGCGCTGGGCACCGTCTTGATCATGCAGTCCTGG
>JASHVM010000101.1:0-19120 GCA_030044595.1 Streptosporangiaceae bacterium | reverse complement strand
GCGACCGCAGGACCGCGCGCACGCCGCCGCGGTCCTCGTGCACCGTGGTCAGCTCGATGCCGCGCTCCACCGCGACCCCGCGGTCGGCCAGGGCCGCCGTGAGCACGTTCTCGACGTCCATCTGCCGTATCAGCGACAGGTGCGGGAAGGCGGTGTCGGGCAGCGCGAGGTCGGCGAGCGTGACCGGGACGACCCGGGCGCCGAGCTGGATATCGACCACAGGCGCGGTATCCGCCCTGGCCAGCAGGGACGGCACCACGCCGAGCGGGCGCAGCACCTCGAGCGTGCGGGCGTGCAGGAGCAGCGCCCGGGAGGGCCGGGCGGCCTCCGGCCGCCGGTCGACGATCCGGACGGTCGCGCCGTGGTCGTGCGCCTGCAGGGCGAGCGTGAGTCCCGCCGGGCCCGCGCCGACGACGAGGACGGTAGCCGGATGCGTCATCGCAGGCCGCACCGGGTGCGGAGCCAGCACTCCGCGAGCGAAGACCGCCCGGTCACGGCACCCCCAGGTATCTGTCCGGATCATGCTGGCAGATCTTCGGCCCCGACGGTAGGGGACCGGCCGGCGGCCTCTGTATGCCTTGACGGCCTCGACCGGCTGGCCGCCGGCCTCGACGGCGCGCCGCCGGCCGCGCGGGGCGATCGCTGGCGCCAGGTGCACCCGCTCTACGTGACCCGGCTCGGACCCGGCGCTTCGGTCATCGGCCCGCCTCCCGGCTGGGAGGAGCACACCGCCAGCCGGTCCTGACCGCCCAGCCAGCGCAGGTGATAATCTCCTGGGACCGGCGGGCCGCTGATGACCGGGCCGCCGGCCGGCGAGGAGGCGAGCGTGACCGACGATACGGCTATTTCGTACGAGGCGGCCGCCAAGGGCACGCCGGTGCTGAGCAGCTCCGGCACGCAGATCGGCACGCTCGAGCACGTGCTGGAAGTGCCTGAACTCGACGTCTTCGACGGGATCGTGATCACCACCGAAGGCGGCTTGCGGTTCATCGACGCCGATCTGGTCCTGCTGATCACCCCGAGCTACATCCGGTGCGGCCTGGATGACGCGCGGGCCAGCCAGCTGCCGCCGCCCGGCGGGCCGCCGGTGTACCGGGTCGACGCGCTGGCGGACTCGGGGCACAGCCTGCACGACGTCCTGGGCCGCCTGTTCCGGCGCCCGCACTGGATCCGCGAAGACAGCCGATAAGGTCCGAGCAGGCCCGACCTTCGACATGGCGATCCGCGCGGTGGTGTTCGATATCGGCGGCGTGCCGGAAAAGCTGCTCGCCGGCCGCGCCGGGGCCTAGCGGCGGGAGTCCGGGCATGCCTTGCGTCGTCACCGCGGCCGAGCGGGCCTCGTTCGCGCGGTGCCGCAGGCAGTGGGACTTCGGCGCCGGGACGCGGCAGGATCTGGAGCCGCTGCGCCGGCCCGCGGTCCCGGATCTGGACCGGGCCGTGCGTGACGCGCTGGCCGTTTACTACTTCCCGGGGATGTGGGACTGGGATCGCGGGGTGCGGCTCCCGCTGGTCGTCCAGGAACTCGACCGGGCCGTGCACCGGCAGCGGCGGCGCGGCGGGGATGACGCCGAACGGTGGCGGGACGTGCTTGACCAGGGCCGGAGCCTGCTGGACCGCTACGTCCGGTGGGCGCCCACCGTGGACCGGTTCGCCCCGGTGCTGGTCGAGTCGGATTTCGAGGTGACCGTCCTGGACCCGGCCCGGCCGGACGCCGGCCTTGTCACCGCGGCCGGGGAGGCCGTCAGGTACAGCGGGCGGATCGACCTGATGGCCGTCGACGCCCACGACGCCTACTGGATCGTGCGGCACCGCGTGGTCGACGGAGACTGGCCGCCCACCGAGCAGCTGGTCGCCGACGAGGAGTCTCTGGCCGCCTGCTGGGCCTGGGAGCAGTTCTATCTCGGCATGACCATCACCGGGACCGTCTTCAATGAGCTGCGGCGTCCTTCGGGAACGGCTCGAGACCCGGCGCGGCGGGCCGTCCGGCCCTGGCGCCGGCTGAGGGCACGGGCTGCCGCCCTGCCCGTGGTGCGGCAGCATGAGCCGAGCGGCGGAGGCCGGTCGATCCCTCAGCACCGGCGGATGTACGCCCGGGCCAGGGAGCCTGGGCACGCCGAGCCGATCGAGCAGCGCGTCGAGGACGGGTTCCGCCGTACCTGGCTGCGCCGCAGGCCCGCCGACGTGGCGGAGGCCGGGCGCCGGCTCGCCGTGGACGTCGCCGAGATGGCGCGCGCGGACGTCGAGGTCTACCCCGAGCCCTCCGACCAGAACTGTCCGGCCTGTCCTTACCTCGATCCCTGCCGCGTCCTGTCGGCCGGGAACGATGCCCGCCCGGTCTTGCTGTCCGGCTACCGCAAGCGGCCGCCCGGGAAGCCGGAGGAAGGACGCCTGGGAGGTCGCGCCTGGGGCATGGGCCGCGGCGCCGCCCCGCCGAGATTCCGCCGCCGCCCGGACGGCTGACCGGCCGGTTAGCCGTTAACCGGTCAGCCGCCCCAGGCGTGCACCCGCGACGGCCTGACCGTGACGATGACGCGCTTGTCGCCTGGCCGGTCGCGGTCGCGCAGGTCGGTGTTGTACTTCGCGCCGACGCGGTCCGCGAACGAGTAGTCGTCGTCCGGCGAGATCTCGGCGTCGCCGCGGATCTCCAGGTAGCGGTAGGGGTTGGCCAGGTCGAGCAGGAGGATGCTCGCGGCCGGGTTGGCGAGCAGGTTCTTCGTCTTCTGCCGCGCGGTGACGAGCGAGAAGCTCACCGTGTCGCCGTCGGCCAGGAACCAGACTTCGGTCAGTTGCGGGCGGCCGTCCGGGCCGACCGTGCCGAGCGTCGCGAACCGGCCGCTGAGCAAGTCGCGGTGAGACGGGGGGATCGCTGGCATGGTTTCTCCGTTCTGTGCGCCCCCCGGCCTTCATGTCTCGCGAACGTCGCGGACTCCAGCTCGGCCCGCGGCTCCACCCCGGTTTACCACACCGACCTGGCCGGGCGCGCCCGGCGCCGCACCTCCCGGCGCCCGCACCCAGGCCGTCCGCACGCAGCACCGTCCGTTCGGCCGAAAAGATCTTTATCCGAACGGGCCGTGGCTCGCCGCCCCCGGCCCGTGCGTGCCCCCGCCGGTCGCCGCGCTGCCGATGGATCCACGCCGGTGAAACGTGTTCTAATCCGGGTGGAACGCGTTTCAGTGAGCGATGAGTGGCAGGCAGCCGTGACCGTGCCGGACATCCCGCCCGGCTTTGACTTCACCGACCCCGACCTCGGCGTGGTGAGGGTGCCGGCCGAGGAGCTGGCCGAGCTGCGCCGCGCCGCCCCCGTCTGGTGGGTCGCGCAGCGCCGCGGGTCCGGCGGGTTCGACGACGAGGGCTACTGGGCGGTCACCCGGCACGCGGACGTCATGGCGGTCTCCAAGGCACCCGAGGTCTACTCGTCCTGGGCGAACACCGCGCTGATCCGCTTCCAGGAAGGTACGACGCGCGAGTCCATCGAGCTGCAGCGGCTCATCCTGCTCAACATCGACCCGCCCGAGCACACCAAGCTGCGCGGCATCGTCTCCCGCGGTTTCACCCCCCGGGCCATCGGTAGTCTGCGGCAGGCTCTGACCGAGCGAGCGAGCCGCATCGTGGCGACGGCGCTGGAATCCGGCACCGGCGACTTCGTCGCCGACGTCGCGTCCGAGCTGCCGCTGCAGGCGATCTGCGAACTGATCGGCGTCCCGCAGCAGGACCGCGGCAAGATCTTCTCCTGGTCGAACCGGATGATGGGCTACGACGACCGGGCCCGCGGGGACGACGACGACGTGGCGGCGGCCACCGAGATCATCGGCTACAGCATGGCCATGGCCGAGGACCGGCACGCGTGCCCCAGGGATGACATCGTCACCAAGCTCATCAGCGCCGAGATCGACGGCCAGCACCTGTCCGACGACGAGTTCGGCTTTTTCGTGTTGCTGCTGGCGGTAGCGGGCAACGAGACCACCCGCAACGCCATCGCGCTCGGGATGCTCGCCTTCTTCGACCACCCCGAGCAGTGGGAGCTGTTCGCGGCCGAGCGGCCCGACACCGCCGCGGACGAGATCGTCCGCTGGGCCACGCCGGTCACGGCGTTCCAGCGCACCGCGGTCGCCGACGCGGTCCTCGGCGGGCAGCAGATCAAGGCGGGCCAGCGGGTGGGCCTGTTCTACCGCTCGGCCAACTTCGACGAGGAGGTGTTCGAGCGTCCCGAGCGGTTCGACATCGGCCGCAGCCCCAATCCCCACCTCGGCTACGGCGGCCTCGGCACGCACTACTGCCTGGGCGCCAACCTGGCCAGGCTCGAGATCGAGCTGATCTTCAACGCCATCGCCGACGCCATGCCGGGCATCCGCAGGGCCGGCGATCCGGTGCGGCTGCGCTCGGGCTGGATCAACGGCCTCAAGCGGCTCCCGGTCAGCTACACAGGCTGAACCCCCCGCGGACCTGCTGCGTTGCGGTCGGTCGGGGATCACGCGTTCCGGTCCGCCGCCGGTACCGCCGTTGCCAGGCCCTCGATCGCGATATATCTTCGCTCCATGGACGTGCAGGCTCACCAGGACGTCGCCGCGGCGACGGCCGTGCATACTGAACTTGGCCAACCGTACGAGGATGCCCTGGCCGAGGGGCTGGTCGAGAGGATCAGCTCGGAGATCGACAAGCAAGTAGACGCCCGGCTGGCCCAGCGCGGCATCCAGCCCGGCCAGATCGCCTGGTCGAGCGTTGCCATGGGCCTGGGCTCGGTCGGACTCGGCATCGGCGCGACGGCCGTGACGCTCAGCTCCTTGTGGAACACGGCGGTGGCGCCCAAGGCATCGGTCGACCTGGGGGCGTTCAAGGCATCGGTAATGACGACGACCAGTTCGGTCAGCACCGCCCAGGTGGTCCTCATCGTGCTGATCTGGGTCGTCATCGCGGTCGTCAACATCGCCTACGCGCGGCGCCGCCCGGGTCGCCGGTAAATTACCCGCCCGCGTTATCGCCGGCCCTGGCCGGCGCTGTCGTTCCGCAGTCCCTTGAAGGCGCTGACTGCCTCCTCGACGGCATGGTCGTACTCGATGACCGCCGACTTTTCATCCACGCCGTGCCGCCGGTTGACTTCCAGTATCCTGTCGACGAATTCGCGTGCCTTTTCCTGGTGCTCCGCTTCCGTCATCGTGCCAATTCTCCCCACACCTGATCCAGTACATAGTCGGCGAACATTTGATACCAATATTTCTGCGTCAGCTTTTTGGCGGCCAGGCACGCGACGAGCGGATCGCCGACTTTGAGCGCAAGTATCAGCGGCGCGGCGACGTCGTCGACCCTGACCTTCTCACCGGATTTGATTACGTAGTCCGAGGCGTACAGGTAGGCCTGCTCCGCCTTGTCTCGATAGAGTGCCCTGTTGTCCATGAAAAACTTCACCAGGGACACGGCGGTTAGCCGCTGGACCGACTCGGCCGTTAGCGCCATGCTGACCTCACTACGCCCATAGCACTCTCTTGGTGACGAGACCTGCGGCCGCCATCAGCAGCAGAATCTGCCCGATGAACGCCACGATAGCCGCGATATACAATCCTTGATCATTCCTGGTCAAAAGCCATGCAATCGACAGGCCGACACTTACCAGCCCCAGGCCGAATGACCCGAGAATAACCTGTGCATCGCGGCGGAAGCCGGGCCGCACCGTCGCGGCGTCCACCGGATTGTAGCTCTGGAAGGTGCTTACCACAATGCCCAGGAAGACCAAGACGAGACCCGCCAGGCCCGCTGCGGCGCCAAGGACCGCGACAATCACGTCTTGATGCGCAACCATGTCTCCTGCCTCGCCTGGCCGATGAGCGATACGCTACCACCGGCCGGCGACAATTCGCGGCAACAACACTCCTCCGTGCCTGCCGCCAGGATGCTCGCAATGCATCCATTTCCCTGTCAATGCTGGAAAGGCGTGCGGTCAAGCCAGGCGATTCCTGCCCGTCTGATAGCTGATTAACGGCGCGCCCGCCGGGATAAGGGCAGCTGGAACTGCACCCGGGCGACCTGCTCTGCGAGCGGGGCCAGCAGGGCGCGAATACGGTTATGCTCGGCGTCCTGATCGTAGGCCTGGTAGGAGCCCTCGTCCGCGAAGTCGGCGACGATCGCGAAGCTCCAGTTGCCCTCGCGCAGCCCGAGATCGTCGCCGACGGTGTAGCTGACCGTGCCAGCACAATCGAGGTTCCGCAGGCCCTCCTGGATCCCCGCCACCGTCGTGGCATCCTGCGCCGGCTTGAGCTTGACGAGAACGACATTCCGGATCATGACCGCATTGTAGGAGCGCTCGCCGCCAGGGCGGCCACGGCCGCCCGGGATTCGGCGGCGGCCGCGGCGACCTCGGCGCTGCCCGGGTGGCGGCCGCGCCCTGAATTTCCTGAAATGCTGTCTCCATGACCGAGCGACGGCACCGGGTGGTGGTCGTGGGCGGCGGGTTCGGCGGGGTCAGGGCGACCCGCGCCCTGGCCCGCGCCGACGCCGACGTCACGATCGTGGACCGGACCAATCACCACCTGTTCCAGCCGCTGCTGTACCAGGTCGCCACCGGCATCCTGCCCGATGGCCTCATCGCGCCGGCCCTGCGGGGGGTGGTCAGGAAACAGGCCAACGCGCGCGTCCTGCTGGCCGAGGTGCGGCAGCTCGATCTGGACGCCCGGGTCGTGCGCGCCGTGGCCCCGGACGGCCGGGAGCTGACGCTGCCGTACGACACCCTGGTGGTCGCCGCGGGCTGCACCGACTCCTACTTCGGCCATGACGAATGGGCCAGCTTCGCGCCGGGCCTGAAGACGCTGCGGGACGCCGGGCACCTGCGCAGCCACATCCTGGGCGCCTTCGAGATGGCCGAACTAGCCGGCGACCCGGCCGAGCGGGCCGCCTACCTCACCTTCGCGGTCATCGGCGCCGGCCCGACCGGGGTGGAACTGGTCGGCCAGGTCGCCGAGCTCGCGCACGAGTCGCTGCCGCGGGAGTTCAGGTCGGTGACCACGGCGGACGCGAAGATCCTGCTGATCGAGGCGGGCCCGGAGGTGCTCGCCGCGTTCGCCCCCAGGCTGCAGCGCTATACCCGCCGGCGGTTGCAGAAGATGGGCGTCGAGGTCCTGCTGAATACCGCGGCGCGAGCCATGGACGCCAGCGGCGTCACGGTCAAGGGCCCCGACGGGGACCGGCGCGTTCCGGCCCGGACGCTGATCTGGGCGGCCGGGGTGCAAGCCTCCCCGCTGGCGGCGATGCTGGCCGGCGCGACCGGCGCCGATACCGACCGGGGAGGCCGGGTGGCGGTGCTGCCGGACTGCAGCCTGCCCGGTCACCCGGAGGTCTTCGCCATCGGGGACATGGCCCAGCTGGACGACCTGCCGGCGGTGGCCCAGCCCGCGATCCAGGAGGGCGTGTACGTGGGCAAGCTCATCCGGGCACGGCTGGCCGGCCGGACCGGCGCGAAGCCGTTCAAGTACCGAGATAAGGGCAGCATGGCCACGATCGGCCACCTGTCGGCCGTCACGGACTCCTTCGGGATGAAGTTCACCGGCGTGATCGGCTACACGATGTGGGGCTTCGTCCACGTGCTCTACCTGGTCGGCCGGGGCAACCGGGTAGCCGCCGTGTTCAACTGGGCGCGAGCCCTGACCTTCGCCAAGAACCGGGCCCACCGGACGATCACCACCGAGGGCGTCCGGTACGAGCTCACGCACCACACCGGGGCAGAGCCCTAGCCCGGCCCCGTCCCGGCGCCTACCGGTTCCTGAAGATCGTGAACAGCACGCGCAGCACGAGGATGGCGGCCACGATGAGCAGGTTGTAGCCGATGACCTGGTAGAGGCTGACGGTCGGGCTGACCTTGGGCCCGCCGGGCGCGGCGATCAGCAGGGCGGCGACGATGCCGGAAGCCGCGCCGAGGACCGTCAGCAGGAACTGACTGGTCAGGCCGGTGACCACCCGGCGGTCGCGTTCGTCGGCGAATAGCCGCACGTTGAGGCTGAGCCTGCCCTGCTCGATCGCGCCGGTGACGCGGTCGAACCGGCGCGGCAGCCGGCGCAGCACCGGGAGCAGCGCGATCAGCTCATCGGTCACGGTCTTCTGCACCGCTGCGGGCGACAGCTTCGCGGCCACCTGGCTGGCCGCGTAGGTGCGCGCCTCCGCGACGATGTCCACCGCGGGCGTCAGCAGGGCGAGCGTGCCTTCCAGCGTGCCCAGGGCCCGCAGGACGGTGGCGACCTCGGGGGGGATTTCCAGCTCGAACCGGGCGGCCAGGCGGAACAGGTCGGTGAACATGGCCGCGGCCGCGGCGGCCCCGCCCGTCAGGTGGCGCGCCATGAACTGGCCGAGGGCCCGCTCCAGCTGCTGGTCGTCGACGTCATCGGGACGGGTGACCAGTTCGAGCAGGGCGTCGCGGAGCGCCGCGGGGTCGCCGCGTCCGACCGCGATCAGCAGGTTCTGCAGCGCCGCCCGCTGCTGGGCGTCGAGGCGGCCGACCGAGCCGAAGTCGAGCAGGGCCAGGCGGCCGTCGTTGAGCAGCAGGATGTTGCCCGGGTGCGGGTCGGCGTGGAACACTCCGCCCTCGGTGATCTGGTACACCATGCTGCGCAGCAGCGCCCGGGTCAGCTCGGCACGGTCGAGCCCGCGGTCGTCGATCAGCTGTCCCGCGACACGCAGGTTGACCCCGTCCAGCCACTCGATGACGAGCACGTGCTCGGTGCACAGCTGCTCGTGTACGGCGGGAAGCACCACCGGGACGCTGCCGCCGATGGCCCGCTGCTGATCCGCCCAGGTGGCAGCCACGGCGGCCATGTTGCGGGCCTCCACGCGGAAGTCGAGTTCTTCCCGCATGGCGGCGGCGAACCCGCGGGCCACGCCGACCACGCCGACCGCCCGCGCCCACTGCGTCCTGTCCTCGAGCCTGGCCGCCACGCGCAGCAGGATGTCCAGGTCCTGTTCGACGGTGGCCCGGATCCCCGGCCGCTCCACTTTCACGGCCACCAGGGCGCCCGCGCCGTCGTCGCGGCGCAGCCGGGCCTTGTGCACCTGGGCGATCGACGCGGCCGCGGCGGGTTCTGGCTGCAGGTCCGCGAAAACCTGCTCCACCGGCGCCCCGAGCGACCCGGCGATCACCCCTTCGACCTGATCCCACGGCGCCGGTTCGGCCCGGTCCTGAAGCTGGGCGAGCTCGGCGGTGAACTCCTCCGGGAGCAGGTCACTGCGAGTGGACAGCAGCTGGCCCAGCTTGGTGAAGGTCACCCCGCCCTCTTCCAGGGCCCGCCGCAGCGACGAGGCGAGCGCGGCCCGCCCGCCAGCGGGGTCACCGCCGCGCAGCGGCCGGCCGTGCAGGTAAGGACCCAGCCCGTGCCGCACCGCGATCCGGCTGATCTGCGAGTACCGCCGGGACCGCGCCAGCGAGCGCCGGACGCCGAGCACCACGTCAACCGGCTGCGGCAAGGTCCCGCTCGGCACCAGCACCTCCGCCGCCACGATGAAGATCATCGCGACGATCAGCGGAACGCCCAGCGCCACGGTGAAGAACGCGGCCACGTGTCCCGGCTGGGCCGCTCGCAGCGCTCGGCCCAGCAACAGCGCGACGACGAAACCGAGCAGAGCGGCGATCAGCCCCCGCACCGCCCCGACCGGCAGCCCGAGCAGCCGCCGTGACGCCCACGCCAGGGCCGCCACCAGCACGATGCTGGTGGCCAGCACGGCCACGCCAAAGACGATCCCGCTCACCGACGATGATTGTGCAGCCAGCATCGCTTCCTTCTCCGGGCGGCAGCGGCATCAGGTCGAGGCCGACACGTGCCGGAACCAAGCTATTCCGGTGCGACAGCCCGTCAAAGGCAGATCGCGATCACCGATGTGGTTCAGCCGCGGGAGCGCAGCCGGACGGTCGGCAGCTCCGGCGCGGGAAGCGTGTACGCCCACGCGTCGGGGAACACGCCGTACCGCCCCGGCGCGCCCCGCGCCCGGTCGGCGCGCTGCCGCTGCCAGTCCTCGCGGAAGCCGGCCACCTCGTCGTGGCTGCGCCCGATGAAGTTCCACCACATCACGATCTGCTCACCGAACGGCTCGCCGCCGAGGACCAGGACCCGCGTGGGCTCTGCCGGGCTGGCCTTGAGCGTGATCGCGGCGGCGCCGGCGGGATGGAATACGATCTCGCCCGGCTGGGCCACGGCACCGCGCACGGCCACGCTGCCGGTGTCGCACAGGAATCCGTGCTCGTGCCGCGCGTTGACCTCGACGTCAAGCGAGTGTCCGGCCGCGAGGCTCACTTCCGCCCCGACCAGAGCGGAATACACCGGCACCGGCGAGGTCTGCCCGAACAGGCTGCCCACGAAGACCAGGACCCTTGTTCCTCCGACGTCGATGACCGGCGGCTCGTAGTGCGCGAATCCGGGACCGGTGAACCGGTCTGCCTCGGGCAGCGCGATCCACAGCTGCGCGCCGTGCAGCACCGTGGTGCCGGGCGTCGAGTACTCCGAGTGGGCGATGCCCGAGCCAGCGGTCATGAGGTTGAGCTGCCCCGGCCGGACGAACGCATGGATGCCGGTCGTGTCGCGGTGCTCGACCTCGCCGGTGAACAGCCACGAGACGGTCTGCAGCCCGGTGTGCGGGTGGCCCGGGACCGACATCCCGCCGGTCTTGGCCACGTTGTCCGGGCCGTAGTGGTCCACGAAGCACCACGCCCCGATGAGCGAGACCGCCCGTTGCGGCAGGCTGCGCCGCACCGTCATCGCCCGCGGGCCGCCGAGCGGCACCTGCCGGCAGGGCAGCACGACAGGCCCGCGCGGAGCATCCCCCGGCCGCTCCGACATGACCTCAGCCGGCGATCGGTCCAGGTTGCTCACTGTCTCAGCCTAGCCCCGGGAGCGGGAACGCAGCCCGCCTTGTCGGCCGCCTCCCTGGCGTCGGTCAAGAGTCGGCCGAGCCGAGCGCCGCCGTGATCTCACCGATGGCTTCTGCCTCCGGCGGGCTCACGCTCTGTCCGCCTTCCCTGTGGGCGGCGGCCACCTTGTTCGCGAGAGTCAGGACAAAGCGCCGGTACTCATCGAGCTCCTCGGCGGTCGCCTTGCTCTTGAGCAGAGCTACCGCGTCGCGAAGGTGCCCGAGCCCGTTCGCCCGGAGTTCTTCGGGTGAGTGGTACCTCGTGTGGTCCACTTCGGGCTTCGCCGCCGCGATCTCGTCGAGGAGCTCGCTCTCGCCGTGCTGGGCGCGCGCTTCGGCGTAGGCCTTGGACATCGCGAACGCCTCGCGGAACATGCCTCCGTGCCCGGCGCCGATCACGATCATGCCGGCGGTCGACGGACCCTCCAGCACGACCTTCCATTCCTCGGGCGAAAAGGCGGCCTTCGTCGTCATGCCACTCTCCCTGGTTGCGGAATTACGGATGCGGACAGAGTAACGATCTCGCGTCCCGGCCGATACGCGCCCGCCCGGCCGCCGACCGCCGCCGCGCTGACGGCTCGATCCCTCGCCGGGCTGGCCGTGCTGTTCGTTCCAGGTTTCTGGAAAAGGCTTTACCCTCCCAGCACACCGGATCCGGCATCGCGGTACGCGGGTACGCTCCGTCCCGAGGCCATCTTCTTACGCTTCATCCAGATAGTGCCGGCGGAGGTCCAAATGCACATCGGGTCGGTCCTTCTTGTCATCTGGCTGATCATCGGCGCCATTGCCGCCGGGCAACGCGGCTATTACGGCGGGTCCGTCGGCAGCTGCAGCCAGGCTGGCACGATCGCGGTGACGATCCTGGCCGGGCCGCTTAACTACACGGGCCTGAACCCAAAGGTCGATTGCACCTTGCCGCAGCCGAGCAAGTAGCCATCAAGGTCCCGGCGTGGCCGCGATCACGCCTTCGGGCTGTCGTCCAGGTACTCGAGGAACACGGCCGGCACGCCAAGGACGAACGTGTGCGCGTCGTGGGTGAGGCGAAGACCGCGCGGATCCCAGCTGAATTCCCAGTCGTGCCGGTCCATCAGGTGCGTGACCGTCCTGATCAACGCGTCTTCCCTTATCCGGCGGGTGAAGTCCGGCGAGTCGGTCTCGAGTGCGACTTCGTAGGCCAGCCCGTCCTTATCCAGGTGGCTAAGTTCTTCGATCCGCGCATCCACCGCGAGCGCCACGGGCGCAAGATACAGATCAGTGATGTCATGGGGCCTGTCGGCCATGGGCACCTCCGCGCATCGGTAGCGACAGCCAGCTAAATGGTGCCCCCGACGGGCGCCTTTGTGATAGGGCCACAAGTCCCGCGCGCCACCCGAACGGCGGATCCCGATACGGGCCTAGGCTGAAGAGGTGAGCGAGGAGCCGCCCGGGGTTGCCGACGTCCGGATCGCAGCGGCCCGGGACAGCGGCACGTGGGGATCCGCGCTGACCACGGGCGAGTTCGCCGCCATCCGCAGCGTGGGCTTCGAGCCCGTCGGCCAGGTGTACGGCGCGGCTGTCTACGCCGCCAGGTCCGCCAGCTGGTACAGCTGCCCCGGGTCCTCCGGCGCCCGGGTCGCGACGCAGGTGTCGGGGCGGACCGGTTCTGGGTCGTTCGGCCAGCTGGTGCAGGCCATGTACCAGGCCCGGCACGCGGCCATCGACCGGATGGTCGCCGAGTGCGTTCAGCTTGGCGGGCACGGAGTGGTAGGCGTCCGGCTTTCCCGGGGGTCGTTCCGCCTGGGCGGGGTGGAGTTCACCGCCATCGGGACCGCGGTGCGCGCGCCGGGCGCCGCGCCCAGCCAGCAGCCGCCCTTCACCTCTGATGTGTCCGGGCAGGATTTCGCCAAGCTGGTCACGAACGGCTGGGTGCCCACTGGTCTCGTGCTGGGCATCTCGATCGGGTCCCGGCACGATGACTGGGCCACCACCCGGCAGACTCGCTGGAGCGCGGGTAACGTCGAAGTCGGCGGCTGGACCGAGCTGATCAACGAATCCCGGCACGACGCCAGGCGCCAGCTGGAAAGCGACGTCCAGCTGCTCGGCGCCGACGGCGTGGTGATCGCCGCCATGCTGATGCAGGTGCGCGGGCGGGACTGCCCGTCCGCCGTTGGCCGGCGCGACCACATCGTCGAGGCCACCATGATCGGCACGGCCATCACCCAGTTCTCCCGGGCCGGGCGGCGTCCTGCCGGGTCGGCCCTGGCCGTCATGTCGCTCGACCCGCGGCGGCGCCAGGCAGCCAGGGTCCGCATCTAGCGTTCTGACCCGCGCCTGTCTTACGTTTCCGCGCAAACGCCCGAGTGGATACTGGCCAAATGACGGGTATCGCATCCCGAGGAGGTACCGATGTCGGCCGGTCAGATCAGCCATGGCAATGGCGGGTCCCGGGCGGCATCGTTGCTGTCGAAGGGCTCCACGAATTGGTCCTCGCCGGGTGAAGGCACGGGCATTAGTCTCGACGCGGCCAAGCCGTCGCCGGGATCCAAAGGCGCGGAACAATACTCTGGCCGTTTACGCGAACTCGTACGAGATCGCCAAGTTTGCCGCGCGGCGCGGCTGCGAGCACGGCCCGGCGGTTTTCTCAACCGCAGCCGGGCCTTCCGCGTCGGCTGGGTCGTCATCGCCCCCTTCCGGCAGCAAGACCGGGCCCTACCACGGGCATTTTCCAGACATCTGGAAGCTGCCGCGATTTCGTTGACTGGCGGGTCCGCTCGCCCGCATCCTCGGTGAGAGCAACTGACGATCGCGCGTGTGACGGATGAGTCGGGGACGGTGCTCGATGACCGAAAACAGGGCAGCGGTGCGGCGGCGGGCGCGCGCTCCGCTGCGGCAGCGAAGCCGCAGGCGCTGGGCGGTCGCGGGCGGCGTCGCCGCGTGCTGGATCGTTCTTGAGGTCGTCACGGGTTCCGTCGTCTCCGCCACCGTGCTGCTGGTGGCCATCGGGGGACTCGGCGCCGCGAGCGTAGCGGGTCTGCGGGTCTGCGGCATCACGAGGGACCATCCGTGGATACGCCGGCTGGCCTCCCGGCCGTGGCGCGAAGGACGGGACGTGCTGAACGTCGCCGTGCGGCACCTATCCGATGTGTTCGTGGTCACGCCGAGCGGATCCCTGCTCGCGCCGAACCTCGTCGAGCTGCAGCTGAACCCCGATGATCTCATCTCATTGTGCGAGCAGATGGAACTCGGCGTGATCAACGCGAGCGTAACGGAGGTTTACCAAGAACAGGCCGCCTCGTACGGGGCGCGCTTCGCCGGGCCCGGCAGGCCAGCGGTGCACGTGACGGCCACCGGATCCGTCGCGCCCGGCCGCTACCGCCTGCGGCAGGGCGATCCGGTGAGCGCCGGCGCCCAGCTTGACGTGCCTGACGTCCGGTACGAGGACGCCGCGCCAGAGTTCGCCTACTCCGGCCTGCAGCATGCGTACGCCGAGCCCGTCAGTCACGTGTGGCTGGATCCCGATGCGCGCCTGACGGTCGGCAGCGGCACGGCCACGAGCATGGAATCAAGCCTCGACCCGGTTCCCGTCCTGCGGCTGATCACGGGCTCTTCGGTAGCGCAGACGCTGATGTCCGGTGCCCGGGCCGGCCGCGGGCCGGTTGAGCTCGTCCTCCCCGACGTGCCCACGGTGTCCAGGGAGCACGCGGAATTCACGTTCTCCGACGGTCGCTGGTGGATCACGAACCAGGGCAGGAACGGGCTTACCCTTAACGGCGTCCCGGTGGAGGGCACGCAGCCGCTCAGCGACGGCGATGCGATCCGCTGGGGGAGGAGGCCAGACGCGCTGTTGTCCCGTGTTGGGATCAGCTGAGCCCGGCGAGTGCGACAATCGTCCCAGATGAGGCGAGACTAGGCGGCCGCGCCCGCGGCGCGCCGCCGTTCGGGAGTGGCGACGCAGTGGCGACGGGTCGGCTTTTCTTCTGGTCAGCCGCGCGCGGCGAGTGGGTGAACTGCCCGCCTGATGAGATCACCTGGCTGGACCGGGGCACGCTCAGCGGCAACCAGGATCTCACGCTGCACCGCGCGCCCCGTTGCGCAGGTCTTCGTTACGTCCACCACCGCTGGGAGCTGTTCAGCCGGGACACCACCTACCGCGTTTACCTGGCGCCGGACGCAGCCGGGAAGCTCCCCAGCGCGGAGGCCGTACAGCGGACGGCCTGCCAGGTGCTGCCGGCTGCCCCGGCGCGCTACGAGGCGCTGCCGGTCGTCCTCGCGGAGGGGTCGTGGCTGGTCAGCGTCGGTAGCTGGGTGCTGCGGCTGCGGCTCGACGCAACCGATAGCGGCCGCGCCGGCCCGCCCGCCCCGGACGGCGACCAGCAACCAGCCACCCGGGCCGGCAAGCTCGTGCGGCCGGGCCGCGTGGCTGGGGAAGACGCGCCGGCCCGCGTGCGCAGCTACTTCGAGCGCAACGCCACGGCCCGGCTGACGATGGCCTACTACTACCAGGAGTTCGTCCTCGGCCTGGCGGCCCCGCAGACGGTGCCGATGACCGATGTGGTCATCGCCCTGAACCTGAGCGGAACCGGCGCGGTATCCGACTACAAGAAGCTCCTGCAGGGCCTCGTCTGGGGGGAGCGCGGACACGCGCGTGATCTCGCCGACTTCCTGCTGGCCAACGGACTGCTGACGCCGGCCGATCTCGACGAGGCACGACAGGCCGCGGCGGACAACGAACGCAGCGGCGTCTGCGAGATGGCCCGGCGGCGGCTTCAGTACCGCCCGAAGGGCTCACCCGGATGAGGATGAAAGTCCCGGATGTCCGCTCGCCCGCCCGAGGCGACCCGCCCGCCTCGCCGCTCGGGCGGACGTGCTGGCCAGGACCTGGCCGGAGCCGGGTCAGGAGCGTGGCCAAGGGCGTTTCCGGCGCCGGGATGGCCAGTGCCGCGCTCGGTCTGGTCCTCGGCCTGCTGGCGCTCGGGCCCGGGCTGCGACGAGGTTTCCTGCTCAGCTACGACATGGTATTCGTGCCCCGCGAGCCGTTTTCCGCGGCCCTGCCGGGCCTGGCGCCGCCGCGCGCGGTACCCAGCGATCTCGTGATCGCCGCCGCCTCCCGGGTCCTGCCGGCTGACATCGCCCAGAAGGCCGTGCTGCTGTCGATCTTCGTCCTCGCCTGCTCCGGCGTGGCCGCCTTGCTGGACCGCGAGCCGTTGCTCGCCCGGCTTGCGGCCGGCGCGTTCTACGCGTGGAACCCGTACGTCGGCGAGCGGCTCATCATCGGCCAGTGGGCGCTGCTGCTGGGCTACGCCGGCCTGCCCTGGGTGCTGCGGGCGGTGCTGGCCCCCGACCTGGAGTCCCGGCGCGGAGTCCTGCGGCTCGGCCTGGCGTTGCTGCCGGCCGTCGTCGGCGGTTTCGCCGCGATGACGATCACCGCGCTGGTCGCGGTACCGGCGGCGCTCCTGACCAGACGCGCTCGCCGGGCGGCCATCGCGCTGACCGCCCTGGCCGTGGGCAGCCTGCCGTGGCTCATCCCGTCCCTGCTGCACACGGTGTACGTGGACCCGGCGAGCGTCGCGGCGTTCGCGGCCCGGGCGGACACGCCGTTCGGCAGCATCGGCAGCCTGCTGATGCTGGGCGGCGGGTGGAACGCGCAGACGGTCCCGGCGGCCTACGGCGGGGCGTGGTCGGCGCTGTGGCTGACCGTCGTGATCGTCGCGCTGGCCGGCTACCTGACCCTCGCTCTGGGGGCCAGGGGCCGGCCGAGGGGATCTGGGGGGAAGCGCTTTCTCCCAGGATCGGGGGGACCCCGGGGGGTCGCCCCCGCGGGGCCCGCACTGACCCTCGCCGCTCTGGCCGGGTTGGCGATCGCCTGCATCGGCGTGACCGCGGTCGGCCGGGACCTGCTCCGGTCGATGATCGCCGGCTGGCCGGGATTCGGCGTGCTGCGTGACGGCCAGCAGTTCGTGGCGCCGCTGGCCCTGGCCGAGGCTACCGGGTTCGGCGTCGCGGTGGCGTGGGCGATGAACCCCGGTCCGTTCGGGGGAAAAAGGCTTGAGCGGCCGGCCAGTACGGACGCGGCCGGGATCGTGCTCGGGGTGGTGGCCGTCCTCGCGCCCGTGCTGTTGCTGCCGGGCCTGGCCTGGGGGGCCGCGGGGCGGCTCCGGCCGGCCGCCTATCCCGCGGCGTGGCTGGCCGCCGCGCGGGTGATCGACTCCGGCGCGGAACCCGGCGACGTGCTGCTGCTGCCCTGGCAGACCTACCGCACGCCGTCGTGGAACCACGGCGAGACGGTCCTCGACCCGTGGACCCGGCTGCTGTCGCGCCCGGTGGTCTGGAACGACGGGACGCGGGTCGGCGACGTCGAGCTCGCGCCCGACGATCCGCTGGCGCGCCGGCTTGACGGCGCCATCCGCGGAGTCGGCCCGCTGACCGCGACGCTGCGCGCGGCCGGGGTGCGGTTCGTGCTCGATGACGCGGACGGTTCCGGCCCGCAGGCCCGGCAGGTTGCCGCCCGCCTGCCCGGCGCGGCCGTGCTCATCAGCCAGCCCGGCCTGACGGTCTACCAGCTGCCGGGCTAGCGAGCCTTCGTCAGCGTGGACAGTTACCCTCGCTATTTCGGCCCTGGCTCACATACCGCGATGATCACTCCGCTTCTCACTCTGCGTGCGGGGTCTATGACACGAAGGCGCGGTCCGGGATCGGGCTGGATCCGGCAAGGGGTACGTTGCGCCAACGAGCCCCTCAGGTGGGGCACGTTGCGCCAACGAGCCCCTCAGGTGGGGCACGTTGCGCCAACGAGCCCCTTCCTGCTCGCCGTGACCATCGCGAAAATACGGGCTAAGGCCGCTTTTTCCGAGGTAACTGTCCACGGTAATCCGGGCCGCGCTCGCCGCCGCCCGAATTGTCGGCTTTGTCCCGAGGGTTAGTCGGCACCCAGGATGTCGGGCTGGCCGGCCGTGATCTTGGTGACCTCGCCGCGCCGTGCGCGCGTCATCAGGCGCTGGTGCTCCTGGTCGGGCACGGGCACAGCCTGGTCAGCCAGCATCAGCGGGATGTCGTCCTGGATCCGGTACAGCCGGCGCAGCCTCGGGTTGTACAGCACCGCGGCGTCGGCGAAGTAGAGCAGGCCGCGTTTGTCGATCGGGCACACCAGGATGTCGAGCAGTGCGTCCTCCAGGGCCATAACCGCCTCCTCGGGCCGGCCAGGTAGCCGGGTGCTGCCGCCGCGCCGGGCCCGGCCGCATCGGCGGCCCGGTCCGTCGCCTGCCGCGACAAGGTGATGATCACGAGCCCGGTCACCGCGATCGCGGCCAGGCGCAGGCCGAGCTTGCCCGGGCTGGTCGGCAGGTGCTCGTGGAACAGCCAGGTACCTGCGACCAGGAAGTACACACTGCCCGTCACGGTGGACACGGGGACCAGGATGGATGCGCGGCAGGACTGCAGAGCGACCTGGTACAGCAGCATGGCCACCGCCGAACAGCCCCCCAGCACGTACAGGTAGGGCGAGGAGACGATGCCGATCAGGATGCTCGCGGCCCCGTGGTTGTGGACGAGGATCCCCGACAGCGCCTTGATGGCCAGCGCTGCGACGCCGTAGAGCAGCCCGGTGCCGATGCCGAAGCAGACCCCCGCCGCCGGGGCGCGGCGGCTGCGGGAGCGGCTGCGCAGCGGGCTGGCCGCGACCAGCAAGCCGACGGCGGTCGACGGGATCATGACCACCGCCATCCAGCCCGGGTCCGCGTAGTGCCCGGCCGCGGTGCCCGTCCCGCCGGCCGAGGCGGCCAGCAGGATCACCGAGACGGCCATCGCGGCCACGCACCAGAATTCCACCGCGCCGAGGCGTTCCCGCAACACCAGCCGGGACAGCACCAGGACCAGCGCGACGCCGGACGCGAGCACCGGCTGCACGACGCTGACCGGCTCGAACGTCAGCACGATGACCTGGCAGGCCAGCCCGAGGAGCATCAGCGCGAACCCGGCCAGCCAGGCCGGATCGGCCAGCAAGCTGGCCACCATGCGCGGCACCCGGCGGATGTCGAGGGCAGCCATCCGCCCCAGAGCACGCTTCTCCTGGATCAGCCCCACGTTGTACGCCGTCGTGGCCAGCAGCGCCAGCAGGATTCCGGCGTAGAACGTGCCGTTCATCGGTCCTCCTCCGCGGCGGTCCTTTCCCCGGCGGCCGGCCGGCGACGGACCGGAGCGGCCACCGCCGGGGTCAGCGCGGCGGCCAGCGCGACGAGCGCGCACGCTTGCGCGGGCCAGCCGAACGGAC
>JASHVM010000100.1:0-11177 GCA_030044595.1 Streptosporangiaceae bacterium | reverse complement strand
GAGGACCCGGCGCCAAGCCCTGCGGCCGGGAAGTCCATCACGATCGAGGGGACGCGCTATTTGTGCTCGCATGAGCATACGATCCAGCTAGGCGCGGCTTTCAGCAGGCACTCTTCCGGCAGGCACGATGCGCGGACGGAGGTACGGTGACCGGCGTGACCAGGCGGTACGCCCCGGCCCGCCCGGCCGGAGCTGACGCGTACCCGGGACAGCAGCCAGTCCCGGGGCGGCCAGGGACCCCGGGCGGCCCGACAGACCCCGGACTCGCCGGGAACCGCAGCCGCCCGCACCCGGCTTCGTCGCACCGCGGACAGGTGCAACCACCGTCCGTTCGGGAGAAAAAAGAGTATGGCCGGGTAAGCGCGCGCGGTGTGCTGGCCGTCATCGCGCTGGGAGCGGCCGGCGTCATCGCGCTGTGGTGGCACAGCACTCCGGACGTCAGCGGGCTCGGCGGCTGGCTGACCGGAGCGGGCGAGATCCTCGGGCTGCTGGCCGGGTACGGGGTGGTGGTCCTGGTCGCGCTGATGGCCCGGCTCCCGCCGCTGGAGCGCGGCATCGGCACGGACCAGCTCGCCAGGTGGCACGCGATGGGCGGCAGGTACGTCGTCAGCCTGGTCGTCGCGCACGGCCTGCTCATCGTCTGGGGCTACGCGGTCGAGGCGCATACCACCGTGGTGAGCGAGACCGCCACGCTGCTCACCCAGTACCCGGACGTGCTGATGGCCACCGTGGCCGGCTTCCTGCTGCTCGGCGTGGGCATCGTCTCGATGCGCGCCGTCAGGCGGCGTATGCGCTACGAGACGTGGTATTACCTGCATCTGTACACCTACCTGGCCATCGCGTTGGCGTTCAGCCACCAGTTCGCCGTCGGCGCGTCGTTCATCGACAACCTGGCCGCCCGGTTCTGGTGGTCGGTGATGTACCTGACGGTGGCCGTCCTGGTGCTGTGGTACCGGGTCGCGGTCCCGCTGCGCGCGTTCGCCCGGCACGAGTTCAAGGTGATCGGGGTGAAGGCCGAAGGACCCGGCGTGATCTCGGTGTACATCGGCGGGTCGCACCTCGACGAGCTCGCCGCCGAGCCCGGGCAGTTCTTCCGCTGGCGGTTCCTGACCAGGTCGCTGTGGTGGTCGTCGCACCCGTACTCCCTGTCCGCCGCGCCCGGAATCGATGTCCTGCGGATCACGGTGAAAGATCACGGCGACCACAGCCAGGCGCTGTCCCGGCTGCGGCCGGGCACCCGGGTCATCGCCGAGGGACCCTACGGCGCGTTCACCGCCGGGCGCTCGGGCCGCGGCGTGGTGCTGCTGGCCGGCGGGGTGGGCATCACCCCGCTGCGGGCCATGTTCGCCACGCTGCCCGGGCCGGTGACCCTGATCTACCGGGCGAGCAGTGAGCAGGAAATCGTGTTCCGGGACGAGCTCGACGCGATCGCGGCGGCGCGCGGTGCCACCGTGTACTACCTGGTCGGGTCGCGCGCCGAGATCGGCGGCGACCCGCTGTCACCGAAGATGCTGCGCTCGCTCGTGCCCGCGCTGAACCAGCAGGAGGTCTATGTGTGCGGGCCGTCCGGCATGACCTCGGCCGCGGTTGAGGCGCTGCGCGCCGCCGGGGTGCCGCGTCGGCAGATCCACTTCGAGTCGTTCGAGTTCTGAGGGGAGCCGATCCGCCACATGCGCCGCGTGATCCTAGCCGTCACCGGCACGATAGCCGGTCTGGTGGCCCTGTTGTCGTTCAAGTCACACGCGCCGGCCCTGTCCGCCGCGACGACCAGCGGAACGGGCAGCGGGTCGTCAGCGTCGTCCTCGTCATCGGTACCGGGGGAATTCCCGACGGGAAGCGAGGCCACCGATCTTCCCAAGGACGAGGCGGCGATCACCGGTCAGGTGGCCAACACCGTGTACGGCCCGGTGCAGGTCCAGCTGATCGCGCGGGACAGCAAGATCGTCAAGGTCGCGATCCTCCAGCAGCCGACCAACACCATCCACGACATCCAGATCGGCCAGTTCGCCTTCCCGCGGCTGATCAGCGAGACGCTGGCGGCGCAGAGCGCGAAGATCGACGCGGTGTCCGGCGCCAGCTACACGAGCGCGGGCTACATCGCCTCGCTGCAAAGCGCGCTGGACCACGGCCTCTGAACCGCGATGACCAGCGGCACCCGGCCCGGGCGGCTCCGGCACGCCGAACACGTCATGGGTACCGTCGTGTCCTTCGACGTGCCCGACTGGGCCGGGCCGCGGTCCGCGGATGACGCGGCCCTGGGCCGCGCGGTGCGCTGGCTGCACTGGGTGGACGCCACGTTCTCGCCGTACCGGGACGACAGCGAAGTGAGCCGCCTCGGCCGCGGATCGCTCGCGCTGGCCGATTGCGCGCCGGAGCTGGCCGAGGTGCTGTCCGCGTGCGCCGACGTCAGCGCGCGGAGCGGCGGGTACTTCACCACCACGCCCGGCGGCCGGTTCGACCCGTCCGGTTACGTGAAGGGATGGGCCATCGAACGCGCCGCCGCCGTGCTGACCGCCGCGGGCTCGGCAGCACACAGCGTCAACGGCGGCGGCGATATCCAGTGCGTCGGCGACCGCGGCTCCGGTCAGCCGTGGCGGGTGGGTATCGCCCATCCGCTGCGGCCGGGCTCGCTGGCGCTGGTGGTCTGCGGGCGCGATTTCGCGGTCGCCACCTCTGGCCTCGCCGAACGCGGCCCGCACATCATCAACCCGCACACCGGCCAGCCGGCCACCGGACTGGCCAGCATCACCGTGGTCGGCGCCGGGCTGGCCGCGGCCGACGCCTACGCCACGGCGGCCTTCGCGATGGGGTCGGCGGGTGCCCGTGACTGGCTGGAAACCGTAGCCGGGTACGAGGCGTTCGCGATCACCCCCAGCGGCAGCGCCTGGCAGACGTCCGGCTTCCGCGCGTACCTCGGCTGACTCCGCTCGGCCGGGCGCTCCGGCGTCAGCTATGCGGGCCATGCGCGTCCTGCCGGCCGCACGGATCGCACTCAAATCGCGTCCTCGGCGGGGGTCAGGGCGGGGCGCGGTTACAGCAGCGGCGCCTGGCCGGCGTCGTAGACGAGCAGGCCGTCGTCGCGTAGCCGCAGCCCGGGGGAGAGCACATGCTCCTCGAGGCGGCCGTCGTGCGCGAGGTGGCGGACTTCCGCGCCTCGCGCCGCGGAGGCGAAGTCGGCCAGCATCCGGCGGTGGCAGCGCCACCAGAGGCTCTCGGCGCACATCACGGCCGTGGTCTGCGCGCCGGCCTGGGCGAGCAACCGGTCCGCCGCGGCCAGGAAGCCGGCGGTCCGCATGTGCGCGGCGTAGCCGCGGAACATGTCCACCTGCCAGGCCACGTCCGGTGAATCCGGCTCCGGCCTGCGGAAGCCCCCGAGCCGCTTGTCCCAGCGGTAGCAGATGCCGGCTTCGGGCAGCCAGCGTTCCAGCGCGGCGCGCGCCACGTGCGGATGGCGGCGGCTGCCCGGCGCGATCCTGACGTCGATGAGCACAGATACGCCGGCCCCCCGCAGCAGCCCGGTCATCTGCTCGGCCGAGGCGGTCCCGTGCCCGAACGTCAGCAACATCACAGCCCCAGTCTTATCTGTTCGCGCGCGAGCTCACGAAGAGCCGGATGCGCCGCGGTCTTCCGGGAGGGCGGGTGATCCCGACCTGGCTTCCCGCCAAGCCCGCGCCAGGGCGCGCACGAGGTCCGAGTCGGGGATGCCGACCAGCCGCCAGGACCTGGCGATAGCGAACACGAAGAAGATGATGGACAGCACCGCCTGGTTGTCTACCCGGCCCACGTCATAGGGAGACATCTCCAGCGCGATGCCGTTGGCCAGCTGCAGCCCGTACAGGATCAGCGGGACGGCCAGCGGCACGAACGGGGCGAACCTGAGCCTCCCCTCGCGCGTCCGGTACAGCAGGAAGGCAAGGCCGGCCGTCGAGGTGAACCCGACACCGGCCAGGGCGATCGCCGTCGATCCGATGTCGCCCTGCGGCATGAGTCCGACGAGCGCGATGACCAGGGTGTTGACCAGGGCTGAGAAAGCCGTGGCCGCGGTAATCGCGTGCGGGATGCTCGCCTCGTCGCCCGATATCCTCGCCGGCGAGACCGAGATGGCAACGAACAAGAGCCCGATGAGCGCCCCGGCAACCGAGGCGCAACCGCTGAAGAATTCGTGATAGGAAACGGGAGCCATCAGGCAAAATTACTCCTGCGGCGTGCTCCTCACCGGTTACGGCGACGGCGGGACCGGCGCGCGGAGGAGCCCGGCGACCTCGCGTCCCAGCCGTGCCGTGCCACCGAGCACCAGAATGCCCGCGGCCCACGGCTCAGCACCAGGGGACTCGCGGTGTCAGCGCGGGTTAAGAGTCAGGAATGCTGCAGGGACCGCTCAGCCGTCATACAGGCCGACCTCCTAAGTTCCGGTGGTGGGCCCGACGCGGCGGGCTGAGCAGGAAGGGCTGAGATCGTGTTTGACACTGTGACCATCACGTACCGCGGGGCGGGGTACGAGATTGGCCGAGGGCCGGACTTCTACGGCATCTGGACCGTGGGAGCGCCCCGGTCGCGTCCGCTGGAGCGATGGCCGGAAACCCCGGAGGGCTGGTCAGCAGCGTGGACCCGGTTCACGGAAATCGAAGCGCCGGGCACGATCGCCCCGGTCGGCCGGCGCATCGCCTGGCCCAGGCAGCGTACCGCCCCGGCTGGCGAGCGTACCGCCCCGGCTGACCAGCGCACCGTCCTGGTCGGCCAGCGCGCTGCCCCGGCCGGGACCCGCGCCGGCGCGATCCTCGCCGCGGCGCTGCTGGCCGTGGGCGTGATCCTGGGGATCGCCAGCCTGTTCCCGCCCTATCTTTACGGGCAGAGCCTGGCCCAGCAGCCGGCGAACCTTGTCCCGCACGTGATCTACCTGGCCACCTGGGCCCTAAGTGCCGGGCTCATCCTGCTGGGCGGCACTCGCCTGCGGATGGGCGCGCTGCTAGGGACGGGCCTGAGCGTCGTCACGTTCGGCCTGTTCTTCGCGGACGCGGGTACCGCGATCGCCGGGGGTTCCCAAGCAGGCGCGGGCCTCGTGCTCGGGCTGCTCGGCTGGCTGTTTTGCGCGGCCGGATCCGTCGTCGCCTTCCGGCTCCGCCCCGCGGGCACGACCGGCCGCCCGGCTGCCCTGGGCCGGCTTCGCGGCTCGGACGCGGGCCCCCTCGGCCTGCTGGTGCTGGCCGGGCTCGGTACCGCCGTCGCGTTCGCCCCCTCGTGGGACAGCTACGTGCTGCGGACGGCGGCCGGGCAGACTCAGTCCCTGACGGCGGGCAACGCCTTCGCGAACCCCGGGCTGGTGATCGTCGGCGACGTCGCGGTCATGGTCGCGGTCGCCGCGGTCGTCATAGCGGCTGCCCTGTGGCGCCCGATGCGACACGGTGCCGTGCTGCTGGGCGGGGCCATCATCCCGCTGGCGGCCCAGGCCATCTCGGCGCTCATCCAGGTCGGCGAGCCCGTCTCACCGGCCCAGCTCGGCATCTCGCCCGCCCAGGCCTCGCAGCTCGGGCTCACGATCAGCTCCGGGCTCACGCCGGTGTTCTGGGTCTACTGCGTGTTCGTCGTCGCGCTGGTGGTCTCCTGCGCGTGGATGTTCTTCACCCCGCACGATGTAGCCGGGCCGCTGGCCGATCCGGCCGGTACCGGCGCCGACCCCGATGCCGGGGCCGACGTGTGGCACGTTGCCCGGGCCGACACCTACGACATGGCCGGCGTCCGGTCGCCGACGCCCGGCGGCGACGAATCCGATGGCGACGACCTCGGCGACGAGTTCGATGGCGACGACTTCGATGGCGATGACTTCGATGACGATGACTTCGACAGCGACGACCCCGCCGATGATGCGCTGACGCAAGGGCTGGGTCCAGCGGCTACCCACTCCGGCTCCGGCCAGGGCGACGAGTCCGCGAGCCGAGACTAACCGCCGAGGCCGCGAGCCGAGACTAACCGCCGAGGCCGAACAGCCGGCCCGGGCGGCCAGCCCGGGTTTGCGCGCCGGGGTTGATACGCTGCGCTTGTCATGTCGGCCAGGAGATCGTCGGCGGCCGCGCCGGCCGGCCCGGCGCCGACGCTATCTCGCCGGCACGCGGCCGGTGCTCCGAGTGCACGCGGCCTGCTGCTCACGTTGCTCGGCGAATTCGTGCTGACCGGAGGCGAGACGGCGTGGACCTCGGCGGTGCTCGCCGCCTTCGCCCGCCTGGGAATCGAGGAGAAGGCGACCCGCCAGGCGCTCATGCGCACCGCCGCCTCCGGCTGGCTGGACGCGGAGAAGGTCGGCCGCCGCACGAGATGGCAGCTCACCCCCAGCGCACGGCGGATGCTGACCGACGGCGCGGATCGCATCTACTCCTTCACCGGTCAGGCGGAAAGCTGGGACGGCCGCTGGCTGCTGGTGTACGTGCGCATCCCGGAAAGTGATCGCCGGGCCAGGCACGTGGTGCGGAGCCGGCTCAGCTGGGCGGGATTCGGCTCTCTGGGCGCGGGCGTGTGGATCAGCCCGCACCCGGACCGGGAAGCCGAGGCCATCGGTGTCCTGCGCGAGGCAGGCGTCGCCGAGGACGCCCACGTCTTCGTGGCCAGGAGATCCGGCCTCGCCGACGTGCAGGTCATGGTCGCAGCCGCCTGGGACCTCAGCGCGATCGAGGAACGATACGAGCAGTTCATCGACGAGTTCCGCGTCACCGCGCCCGCTGACGTCCTGGCCCGGCAGGTCGAGCTGGTGCATGCCTGGCGGCGGTTTCCCTCGATCGATCCCGTGCTGCCGCGTGAGCTGCTGCCTGCCCGCTGGAGCGGTCTGACGGCGGCCGAACTGTTCGCCGACAGGCACCAGCGCTGGTCCGATGACGCCAGGAAGGAGTGGAAGCAACTCAACGACATCGGCTGAGCGGGCCGGTCTGCCCTGTCACCAAAGTGGTCGCGGGGGGGTTGCGCCACGTCGGCCATAAGCGCTACAAAGAAATGTCGAGTTTGGATTTTCTTGTTGAATAATCGCTGGCTTGGCGGGCATCGTACCGTGAGACGGGAGATGGCCATGGATACTGGCCCCCGCGGGCTGGCCGGGGTGCCACGTCCGCTGGGACACGCCGCGGTCGCGATGGGCCAGGCGCTGTCGCGATCCTGGTCACTGCCGCCGCGGCAGAACTACGTCGCGGTCGACCGTAAGCTGCGCGTGCCGATGTCGGATGGCACGGTGCTGCTGGCCGACCACTACATGCCGATCACCGGCCGGCAGGCCGCGACGGTACTGGTGCGCTGTCCGTACGGCAGGGGCGCGTTCTTCGGCCTGTCGGCCCAACTGATCGCCGAGCGCGGCCACCACGTGCTGCTTCAGAGCTGCCGCGGCACCTTCGGTTCCGGTGGGCAGTTCGCGCCGATGCGCGACGAGGTGACCGACGGGCAGGACACCGTCGCCTGGCTGCGCGGCCAGAGGTGGTTCGATGGACGGCTCGTGACGTACGGGCCGAGCTATATGGGGTTCGCGCAGTGGGCGCTGGCGCTGGATCCACCGCCCGAGCTGGTCGCCGCGATCGTACAGATAGGCCCGCACGACTTCAGCCGGTCCACCTACCGTAACGGCGTCTTCGACCTGTACAACGCCTTCAGCTGGTGCGACCTGATGGCTCACCAGGAGCACGTCAGCCCGCTGGCCGGCGCGCTGCGCACGGTCACCGCCGACCGGCGGCTGCGCCCGGCGCTGGACCAGATGCCGGTCAGCACCAGCGCCCGCCGCCTGCTCGGCACGGCGGCGCCGTGGTTCGAGACCTGGCTGGCGCATCCGCGGCTCACCGACTCCTTCTGGGCACCGGTGCAGTGCCGCGAGGCGTTGCAGCGCATCTCGGTCCCGACGCTGCTCGTCGGCGGCTGGCAGGACATCTTCCTCGAGCAGACGCTGGAGCAGTACGTCGCGCTGGCCGGCCGGGGAGTGCCCGTCCGCCTGCTCGTCGGACCCTGGACCCACGTGGACGCGTCGAAGAGCGGCGTCATCGTCGCGGAAAGCCTCGCCTGGCTCGACCGTTACGCAGGCTCGCAAGCCGGCGGACCCGAAGCATCCGACGACCGCTCCGTGCGCATCTGGTTCGGCGGGAGCCCGGAGACGTCAGAGAACTCAGGAACGGCAAAGAATTCAGGAGCGGTAGAGAACTCAAGAGGCTCAAAGGCTTACAGCTATCTCAAAAGCCTCAGGGGTATCGAGCGCCGCCGGGCTCCAGCCGGTGAGTGGCGGGAGCTCTCCGATTGGCCGCTGGCCGGCGCTGGCCCGCAACGGTGGTACCTCGGCGCGGGCGGCGCCATCGGCCCTCGGCAGCCGGCCGCCGGCCCGGACGTCCCGCCCGCCCGCTTCCGGTACGACCCGGCCGACCCCACGCCGTCGGTAGCAGGCGCAACGCTGTCCCTGAACGCGGGACCGCGCGACAACCGGGCGGTCGAGCAGCGCCCCGATGTCCTGGTCTTCACCAGCGAGTCCCTGACCGAGCCGGTCGAGGTCGTCGGCTACGTGACCGCCGAGCTCTCGGTAACCCGCGACAACCCGTACGCCGACCTGTTCGCGCGGCTGTGTGACGTGGACCCGCGCGGCACGTCGCGTAACGTCTGCGACGGCATCGTCCGGCTCACCGACGCCGACCCGCTGTCCGGCGCCGTCCGGGTGTCGCTGATCGCCACGGCATACCGCTTCGGCCTTGGGCACCGGCTCAGGCTGCAGGTCGCGGGCGGCGCGCACCCCCGCTTCCTGCGCAACCCGGGCAACGGCCGGGTCGACGCGGCCCCCGCGGAGCTGAGGCCTACCAACTACGCCATCGGCCTGGGCGCCGCAGACCCCTCGGTGCTCGTCCTGTCCGCCGCCGGCCAGGCCGCGGCGCACATCCCGGGAAAGGCGGCCGCTCATGCCTGACGAGGACCCTGCCGGCACCGCGCGGGTCGACTTCCAGGTGCACCCGGCCCGCTACCGGCACTGGCGGCTGGCCTGCGACGGCCCGGTCGCCACGCTCACCATGGACGTGGACGAGCAAGGCGGGATCGTCCCCGGCTACGAGCTGAAACTGAATTCCTACGACCTCGGGGTCGACATCGAGCTCTACGACGCGGTACAGCGGCTCCGGTTTGAGCATCCCGAGGTGCGTGCGGTCGTCCTGACCAGCGGCAAGGAGAAGGTCTTCTGCGCCGGAGCGAACATCCGCATGCTGGCCGCCTCGACGCACCCGTGGAAGGTGAACTTCTGCAAGTTCACCAACGAGACCCGCAACGGGATCGAGGACGCCGGCGCCACCTCGGGCCAGGCCTACCTGGCCGCCGTGAACGGGACCGCGTCCGGCGGCGGGTACGAGCTGGCCCTGGCCTGCGATCACATCATGCTCATCGACGACAGGTCCTCCGCGGTGGCGCTGCCTGAGCTGCCGCTGCTCGGCGTGCTGCCGGGCACCGGCGGGCTGACCCGGGTCACCGACAAGCGGCACGTCCGCCGGGACCTGGCCGACTACTTCGCCACCAAGTCCGAGGGCATCGCCGGGAAGAAGGCGGTGCAGTGGCGGCTGGTCGACGAAGCCGTCCCCCGGGCGAGCTGGCCGCAGACGGTCGCCGAGCGGGCGGCCGAACTGGCCCGGCGCTCCACCAGGCCGGACAGCGCGACCGGCATCGAGCTGACCCCGCTGAGCAAGACGCGGACCGACGCGGAGATCTCGTATTCCCGCGTCGCGGCCAGGCTCGACCGCGAGCGGGGCGTGGCGGAGATCACCGTGCACGGCCCGGACAACGTGCCGCCAGCTAGCTTCGGCGAGGTGCACGAGGAGGGCGCTAGTTTCTGGACACTGGCGATGACCAGGGAACTTGACGACCTGATCCTGGACCTGCGGACCAACGAGCTCGAGCTCGGCACGTGGGTCTTCCGCACCCGTGGTGACGCCGGGCTGGTCCTGGCCTACGACCGACTGCTCCTCGAGGCCGGCGACGACTGGCTGGCGAACGAGATCACCGGTTACCTCAAGCGGACGCTCAAGCGCCTGGACGTGACCAGCCGCAGCATCCTCGCGCTGATCGAGCCGGGCAGCTGCTTCGCCGGGTCGCTGCTCGAGCTGGCGCTGGCCGCGGACCGTTCCTACCAGCTGGCCGGCGTGTTCGAGGAGGAGGACCCCGGTGCCGAGCCCGCCGCGGTCACGGTGGGCGCGATGAACCTGGGCCCACTGCCGATGGGCAACGGCCTGACCCGGCTGCAGACGCGCTACCTCGGTGACGACAAGGGCCTCGCCGAGGTCGAGAAGCAAGCAGGCGAGGCGCTGCAGGCCGCCGACGCCGAGCGGCTCGGCCTGGTCACCTTCGCCCCCGATGACATCGACTGGGACGAGGAGGTCCGCATCGCGCTGGAGGAGCGGGCCAGCTTCAGTCCTGACGCGCTGACCGGGCTCGAGGCCAACTACCGGTTCGCGGGCCCGGAAACCCTCGAGACCAAGATCTTCGGCCGCCTGACGGCCTGGCAGAACTGGATCTTCACCCGGCCCAACGCCGCGGGGCCCGACGGCGCGCTGCGCCGGTTCGGGACCGGCCGGCGGGCCCACTTCGACCGGAAGCGAGTCTGAATCGTGCCAGCTGAAAATTACCGGGCCACCGCCGATTACACCGAGAAGATCCCGAACAACGTCAGCCTGCACGAAGACCGGCGGCTGCAGCGGGCGCTGGAGTCCTGGCAGCCCGACTTCCTGACCTGGTGGCAGACGATGGGCCCCGCGCTGCCGACTCAGGACGTCTACCTGCGCACCGCGGTCAACGTGGGCCGGGAAGGATGGGCGCAGTTCGGGCACGTGGCCATGCCGGAGTACCGCTGGGGCATTTTCCTGGCCGAGCGCGACCCTGGCCGGCGCGTCGGCTTCGGCGAGCACAAGGGCGAGCCGGTCTGGGCCAAGGTGCCGGGGGAGTACCGCGCCGACCTGCTGCGGCTGATCGTCATCCAGGGCGACACCGAGCCCGCCTCGGTGGAGCAGCAGCGCAACCTGGGCGCCACCGCGCCGAGCCTGTACGACCTGCGCAACCTGTTCCAGGTCAACGTGGAGGAGGGGCGCCACCTGTGGGCCATGGTCTACCTGCTGCACGCCTACTTCGGCCGGGAGGGCCGCGAGGAGGCCGCCGAACTGCTGCACCGCAACTCCGGCAGCGCGGACGCGCCGCGCATC
>JASHVM010000099.1:0-5205 GCA_030044595.1 Streptosporangiaceae bacterium | reverse complement strand
CCACGCCGGAGGCCATGGAGGTCGTCCGGATGGTCCTGTCCGGGAAGGTGAACAAGGATATCGTCGGCCTGATCAACCGGCACGGCCCGTTCGCGGTGGGCATCTCCGGGCAGGACGCGAGGACGCTCACCGCGATCCGCAAAACGGCGATAGTCGACGGCGAGCCGGTAGACATCGGCCTGGTCGGCGACATCGTGACCACCGACGCCGGGGCGATCCGGGCGCTGCTGGCCGACGGCCGCATTCCGGTCATCTCCAGCGTGGCCAGCGGCGAGGACGGCGAGGTCTACAACGTGAACGCGGACACCGCGGCGGCCGCGCTCGCCGTGGCGCTTGACGCGGCCAAGCTCGTGGTGCTCACCGACGTCGCCGGCCTGTACCGGGACTGGCCGGCTTCGACCGAGGTGATCAGCGAGCTCACCGTCTCCGACCTGGAGCAGGTACTGCCGCGGCTCGCCGCCGGGATGATCCCCAAGATGGAAGCGTGCCTGGCCGCCGTGCGCGGCGGTGTCCCGCAAGCCCACGTCCTGGATGGCCGCCTCAGCCACGCCGTTCTGCTCGAGATCTTCACCGATGCCGGCATCGGCACCATGGTCGTCCCCGAGGGAGCCCGTCCGTGAGCCAGACAGAAGCACTGCAGAAGCGGTTCGCGGCGGCGCTGATGCCGAACTACGGCGTGCCGCCCGTGGCGATCAGCCGCGGCCAGGGGTGCCGGGTGTGGGACCCGGACGGGCGCGAGTACCTGGACCTGATCGCCGGGATCGCGGTGAGCTCGCTCGGCCACGCTCACCCGGCGGTCGTCGCGGCGGTCACCCGCCAGGTCGCCGAGGTGGCCCACACGTCCAACCTGTTCCTGCACGAGCGCGAGATCGAGCTGGCCGAGCGCCTGCTGTATCTCCTCGGGGGGGACGACCCCCCCCAGACCCCCCCCGCTCCTGGGGGGACCCATCCCCCCAGGCCCCCCTTGGGGGGGACCCATCCCCCCAGGCCCCCCTTGGGGGGGACCCATTCCCCCAGGCCCCCCTTGGGGGGGACTGCCGGTCCCCCCGCACCGCTTGAGGGGCGGGTATTCTTCGCGAACTCCGGCGCGGAGGCCAACGAGGCCGCGATCAAGCTGGTGCGGCGCTGCCAGGGAACCGGGCGGCCGGTGATCGTGGCGGCCGAGCGCAGCTTCCACGGCAGGACGATGGGAGCGCTGGCGCTGACCGGCAAGGAGTCCATCCGCGAGCCCTTCGGCCCGTTCGGCCTGACCGTCCGGTTCGTCCCGTTCGGCGACGCTGCCGCGCTGCGCGCGGCGGTCGGCCCCGACTGCGCCGCCGTCTTCCTCGAGCCGTGCCTCGGCGAGGGCGGCGTGGTGCCGGCTCCCGACGGCTACCTGAGCGCGGCCCGCGAGGCCTGCGACCAGGTCGGCGCGCTGCTCGTGATCGATGAGATCCAAAGCGCCATCGGGAGGACCGGAGCCTGGTTCGCCCACCAAGCCGAGGGCGTGCGGCCCGACGTGCTGACGCTGGCCAAGGGACTCGGCGGCGGGCTGCCCATCGGGGCGTGCATCGGCTTCGGCGCCTGCGGCGCCGGCTTCGCCAAGGGCGATCACGGCTCCACGTTCGGCGGCAACCCGGTCGCCTGCGCCGCTGCCCTCGCCGTCCTGGACACGATCGAGCGTGACGGCCTGCTGGACCAGGTCACCGCGGTGGGGGAGCGCCTGACGGCCGGGCTGGGGGCGATCGGTCATCCGCTGATCTCCTCGGTACGCGGCCGAGGGCTGTGGCTGGCCATCGTGCTGACCGCCGACCGGGCACCGGAGGTAGAGGCGGCGGCCAGGCGGGCCGGAATCCTCGTCAACGCGGTCCAGCCGGACGCGATCCGGCTCGCGCCGCCGCTGATCCTCAGTCCCGCCGAGGCGGATGAGTTCCTCGCCGCCTGGCCCGCCGTCTGTGACCAGGGGGCCGCGTGACGCCCGGGCCGGAGCCGGCATGACACCGGTGACGAAGACCGCGCGGCACGCGCGCATCGCGGCCGTCCTCGCCCGCGAGCAGGTCCGCTCCCAGGAGGAGCTCGCCGACCTGCTCGAGCGGTACGCGGACGTGCACGTGACCCAGGCCACCCTCTCCCGCGACCTGGACGAGCTCGGCGTGGTGCGGCTGCGCGCGGCCGACGGCGCGCTGGTCTACGCGCTGCCCGAAGAGCCCGGCGGACCCGGCTCGCACCCGGGCGGCGCCATCGGCCAGGTCGAACCGGAACAGTTCGCGGAAGAACCCGGCGGCCGGACCGGCGCGCCCGGACGGGAGCACTCGGGCGGCACCGGCCGGGGACGCGCGGGCGAGTCCGCGCACTCCGCCCGGCTGACGCGCTACCTGGGCGAACTGCTGACCTCGGCCGACGCCAGCGCCAACCTGGTGGTGCTCAGGACGCCGGCCGGGGCGGCGCAATTCCTGGCCTCGGTTATCGATCATGCGGCCCTGCCCTCGATCCTCGGCACCGTGGCCGGCGACGACACGGTGCTGGTCATCGCGCGAGACCCGGCGGGCGGCGACGCCCTGGCGGCTGAGTTCCTCCGCCTGGCCGAGCGCCGACGATCCTAAGGCCCGTCCACATCCACCAGTAAGCACGTCAATAAGGGGATACACCATGACAGCGGAACAGAAGGTGGTGCTCGCCTACTCGGGCGGGCTCGACACCTCGGTGGCGATCGGCTGGATCGCCGAGCGGACCGGCGCGGACGTGATCGCCGTCGCCGTCGACGTGGGCCAGGGCGGCGAGGACCTGGAGACGATCCGCAAGCGGGCGCTGGCCTGCGGCGCGGCCGAGGCGGAGGTGGTCGACGCGCGCGCCGAGTTCGCCGCGCAGTACTGCGTTCCCGCGCTGCGGGCGAACGCGCTCTACATGGACAAGTACCCGCTGGTCTCCGCGCTTTCCCGGCCGCTGATCGTCACTCACCTGGCGCGCGTGGCCGCCGAGAAGGGCGCCACCATGGTCGCGCACGGCTGCACCGGCAAGGGCAATGACCAGGTGCGTTTCGAGGTCGGGCTGGCCAGCCTCGCGCCCGGGCTGAAGGTGCACGCTCCGGTCCGCGACTCGGGCATGACCAGGGACAAGGCGATCGAGTTCGCCGCCGCCAACGGGCTGCCGATCGACGTGACGGCCCGGTCGCCGTACTCGATCGACCAGAACCTGTGGGGACGCTCGTGCGAGACCGGGCACCTGGAAGACATCTGGGAAGCGCCGCACGACGACGTCTGGGCCTACACCGCCGACCCGGCCCAGCCGCGCGAGCCGGACGAGCTGGTGCTGACGTTCTCCTCCGGCGTGCCGGTCGCCATCGACGGGCGGCGGCTCGCGCCGCTCGAGATCATCACCGAACTGAACGAACGGGCCGGGGCGCAGGGCATCGGCCGCATCGACATGGTGGAGGACCGCCTCGTCGGCATCAAGAGCCGGGAGATCTACGAGGCGCCCGCGGCGGTCACGCTGATCGCCGCGCATTCCGAGCTGGAGAGCGTATGCGTCGAGCTCGACCTGGCCCGGTTCAAGCGGGCGGTGGAGCAGCGCTGGACCGAGCTGGTCTACGACGGGCTGTGGTTCTCCCCGCTCAAGCGCGCGCTCGACGCCTTCCTCACCGAGGCGTCGGGCCACGTGTCCGGCGACGTGCGGCTGCGGCTGCACTGCGGCCGAGCGGTCGCCACCGGTCGGCGCAGCGACGCCTCTTTGTACGACTACGATCTGGCCACGTACGATACCGGCGACACGTTCGACCAGTCGCTGTCCAGGGGGTTCGTGGAGCTCTGGGGCCTGCCCAGCAAGGTTGCCGCCATGCGCGATCGCCGGGTCACCGGGTCTGAATGAACCTCCGCCGGCGCGCTGGTGCGACAAAGTGGAGAAGTTAGTTTGGTAAAAAGAAGGACTGTGGACGCAGGGGAACAGGCCGCGGCGGGCTTCGCGGGCCCTGGAGATCTTCTAGGCCCGGCGGCGGGGACGCGGCTGTGGGGCGGCCGGTTCACGGCCGGACCCGCGGACGCGCTGGCCCGGCTGTCGGTGAGCGTCCACTTTGACTGGCGGCTGGCCCCGTACGACCTGCGCGCCTCCCGGGCGCACGCCCGCGTGCTGCACCGGGCCGGCCTGCTGACCGATCGCGAGCTCGTCGCGATGCTCAAGGCGCTTGACGACCTGGACCGGGCCTGCACGGACGGGACGTTCCGGCCGACGGCCGCCGACGAGGACGTGCACACGGCGCTCGAGCGCGGGCTGCTGGAGCGGCTCGGCGCGCTCGGCGGCAAGCTGCGGGCCGGCCGCAGCCGCAACGACCAGGTGGCCACCGACCTGCGACTGTACCTGCGAGACCACGTCCGGTTCATCGCGAGCAGGCTCGCCGAGCTGGAGAGCGCGCTGATCGACCAAGCCGTCGCGAGCGGCGACCTGCCGGCGCCGGGCATGACGCACCTGCAGCACGCGCAGCCGGTGCTGTTCGGCCATCAACTGCTCGCGCACGTCCAGGCGTTCGCCCGCGACGTGGGCCGGCTGCGGGACTGGGACAGGCGTGCCGCGATCAGCCCGCTCGGGTCGGGCGCGCTGGCCGGGTCGTCGCTGCCGGTCGATCCGCAGGCGCTCGCCGCGGAGCTGGGCTTCGACGTGTCCGCGCCGAACTCCATGGACGCGGTCAGTGACCGGGACTTCGCCGCCGAGTTCTGCTTCGCCGCGGCGCTGGTCGGAGTGCACCTGTCCCGGCTCGGCGAGGAAATCGTGATCTGGTCCTCGCAGGAGTTCGGCTGGGTCGAGATCGACGATGCCTACGCGACCGGGTCCTCGATCATGCCGCAGAAGAAGAACCCGGACGTGGCCGAGCTGGCCCGGGGCAAGGCGGGCCGGCTGATCGGCGGGCTGACCGGCCTGCTCACCACGCTGAAGGGCCTGCCGCTGACCTACAACAGGGACCTGCAGGAAGACAAGGAACCCGTCTTCGACGCGGTCGACACCCTGCTGCTCGTGCTGCCCGCCATGGCCGGCTTGATCGCGACGGTGCGAGTCAACCCGGATCGGCTGCGCCGTGGTTCGTCGGTGGGGTACACGCTCGCCACCGATCTGGCCGAGTACCTGGTGCGCAGCGGGGTGCCGTTCCGGGACGCGCACGAGGTGGTCGGCCACCTGGTGGTCTGGTGCCAGGTGCACGATTGTGACCTGGGCGACGTGAGCGACGCCGACCTGGCCAAG
>JASHVM010000098.1:0-4430 GCA_030044595.1 Streptosporangiaceae bacterium | reverse complement strand
CCGTACACGACTTGACCGACTCCCCGTCCAGCAACACCGTGCACGCCCCGCACGAACTCGTATCACACCCCACATTCGTCCCGGTCAGCCCCGCCACATCCCGCAAGAAATGCACCAGCAGCAACCGGTCCTCCACCTCCCCGCCCACCACCGACCCATTCACCACCACATCCACCCGCACCACTCACACACCTCCCGCACGCCGCGCCCGCACAGCCTGATCAACCGCCGTCCACACCCGCTGCGGCGTGGCCGGCATGTCGATATGCCGGATCCCCAGGTACGCCACCGCGTCGATCACCGCGTTCTGCACCGCCGGCGTCGACCCGATCGACCCGGCCTCGCCGATGCCCTTGGCGCCGAGCGGATTCAGGTCCGTCGGCGTCTGGCTGTCCACCAGCTCGAAACTGGGCAGGTCCGGCGGGGACACCGCCGCGTAATCGGCCAGCGTCGAGGTCAGCGGGTTCCCGTCCGCGTCAAACAGCACCTCCTCCAGCAGCGCCTGCGCCGCCCCCTGCGCGATCCCGCCGTGCCGCTGCCCCTCGGTCAGCACCGGATTCAGCACCGTCCCCGCATCGTCCACGCTCACATGCCGGACCAGCCTCACCTGGCCGGTGTCGGTATCTATCTCGACCACCGACACGTGCGCGCCGAACGGGAACGTCGGCCGGTCCTGAACGAAGCTCACGTCGGCCACCAGGGTGCCGCCGCTGGCGTGACCCGCCACCTGGCCCCACGACAGCGCGGTGTCCGGGTCGCCGCGCACCTGCCACCGCCCGGTGCTCGTGTCCAGCACCACGTCGGCCTCGGCTGCTTCCAGCATCTCGGCGGCCTGCCGGCGCGCCTCGTCCTTGACCTCGACCGCCGCCTTGTGCACCGCCGAGCCGCCCAGCTGCAGCGAGCGGGAGCCGTAGGTGCCGACGCCGACCGGGATCAGGTCGGTGTCGCCGTGGATCACCGTGACCTGATCCATCGGGATGCCCAGCTCATCCTGCACGAGCATCGCCCAGGCGGTGTGGTGTCCCTGGCCGTGCGCCGAGCTGCCCGTATAGACGGTCGCCGAGCCGTCGTCGCTGACCTCGAGCCGGGCGGTCTCGCCGGCCTCCGGGTCCGGCGCGGTGATCTCGACGTAGGAGGCGATGCCGATGCCGAGCTGTTTCGGATCGCCGTTCTCGCGCCTGCGCCGCTGCTCCTGGCGCAGCTCGTCATAGCCGGCCGCGGCCAGCGCCTTGTCCAGCGCCTCCTCGTGACGGCCGGTGTCGTACAGGGCGCCGGTCTTGTTCTGGAAGGGGAACTTGTCCGGGGCGATGAAGTTCCGCCGCCGGACCTCGGCCGGGTCCATGCCGATCTCGGCGGCGAACAGGTCGACCGCGCGCTCGATGGCCGCCGTGGCCTCCGGACGGCCGGCCCCGCGGTACGCGCTGACCGGGGTGGTGTTGGTGACTGCCTGCCGGAACCCGGCCTGCACGTCCGGGATGTCGTACACGCCGGGCGCCATCAGGCAGGTCAGGAACGGCAGCAGCCCGCCGATGCGCGCGTAGGCGCCGATGTCCTGGATGACGTCGATGCGGTAGGCGAGGATGCGGCCGTCGCGGCTGCCGCCGATCTTGACGTGCTGCAGCTGGGCGCGGCCCTGCGTCATCGCGACCAGGTTCTCGCTGCGCGTCTCGGCCCAGCGCAGCGCCCGGCCGGTCTTCCTGGCCGCCCAGGCGATGGTGATCGTGTCCCGGTCGATGCCGATCTTGGCGCCGAACCCGCCGCCCACGTCGGGCACGATCACCCGGATCTGGTCAGGCGCCATGCCGAGGGCGCCGGCCAGGATCAGCCTGCACACCTGGGCGTTCTGCGAGCTGCACCAGACGGTGAGCTTGCCGTCGGCGTACGCGGCCGCCGCGGCCCGCCCCTCCATCGGGATGCAGGCGACCCGCTGGTTCACGATGTCCTGCTCGACCACCACGTCGCAGGCGTCGAACGGGGACTCGTCCGCGGACACGGCCTGCGCGACGCACACGTTGGTGCCGGCGGCAGGGAACAGCAGGGTCTCGTCGGCGACGGCGGTCACCGGTCCCAGCACCACGGGCAGCGGCTCGTAGTCCACGCTGACCAGGTCGGCCGCGTCCTCGCCCTGGTAGCGGCTGTCGGTAATCACCACCGCGACGGGCTCGCCCACGAACCGCACCGTATCGACGGCCAGCAGCGGCTCGGCCCACGGGCCGCCGAGCGGTGCCGGGCTGCCGTCCCACTCGCCCGAGCCCGGCGGGGGCGGGGCCAGGTCGTCCATGTCGGCGACGGTCAGCACGGCGACCACGCCGGGCTCATTGAGGGCCTCGCTCGCGTCGATGCCAGTGATCCGCGCGTGCGCCAGCGGGCTGCGGACGAACGTCACGTACGCCGCCCGGTTCAGCTCCGGAGTCCGCACGTCATCCACGTAGACCCCGCCGGCGGTCAGCAGCCGCGGGTCCTCCGTCCGGATCACCCGGGTACCCATGATGCTCATAAACGCCTCCGCAGCCGTCGACTCCACTGGCCCCTCGCCAGCGAAACTACACCTGAGCGGACCTGCAAACCATTGCCGGCCGCACAAAGCCGCCCGCAGGTAATTATGACGGAACTATGTAAGAACAGGTGCCGTCACGGCCGCTACCGTTACCATCGTGGTCGCATTCAAGGCTGGTGCGGCGGCAGGCATCATCGGCCCGGTCGTCTTCACCGGCGCGTGGCTCGCTAGTTCCCTGCTGCAGACGGGCCACTCCCCCGCCGACATCCAGATCAGCGGCCTGGCCGCGCCGGACGCCAAGGACCCGTGGATCATGATCACGGGGTTCCTGGTGCTGGGCGGGTGCACGGTGGCGTTCGGGACCGCGCTGCACGCGGCGCTAGCCGAGCCGGGGAACCGCGTCGCGGAGCCGCCGACGGACCAGGAAGGCCGGGTTTCCGCGGACACGTTCGGCGGGCGCGCCGGCCTGGCGCCCAGGCTCATCCAGGGCGCGGGCGTGCTGACGATTGCGGCCGGGCTGTTGCGCCGCGACCACATGATGCTTGTCCCCGGCGCTGTTTCGTGGCACAACCACGCGCACGACCTGGTCAGCGCGGTGCTCTATGTCGACCTGGTCCTCGCGCAGCTCCTGCTCGCGCGCACGTTCGGTCGGGAACCTTCGTGGCGGCCGTGGCGGCCCTGGCTGCTGGCCAGCGCCGCGGCCAGCGCCGCGGTTCTCCTCGCGTTCGCCGCCGACACATCCGCGCCGGGGGCGGGCGTTCTGCAGCGCGTCGCCGTCAGCATCCCCCTGGCTGCCGTCGCCGCCGTGGCGGCGCGGCTGCTCAGGATCCCCGCGGCGGCCGGCTAGCCGCGATCCGCGGGTGGTCCTGCCAGGCCGGGAGCGCGGCCAGGCTGCCGCATCACCCTCCGCGGTAAGCGCGCGTCAACTGCAGGTTGACCTTTCCATCCCGTCAACCTATAGTTGACGCATGGAGAAGGTGCCAGTACGACTCGACGACCTCATCAGCTACGTCAAGAGCCAGCAGGGCACGCCGCTTGACCACGTGTCGGCGGCGGTGCAGGTTTCCGAGCACCTCGACGAGGTGGCCGACCACCTGATCGGTCACTTCGTCGACCAGGCCCGCAAGGCGGGCGCATCCTGGACCGAAATCGGCCGGTCCATGGGCGTCACCAAGCAGGCCGCGCAGAAACGGTTCGTGGCCAAGGACACCGATTGGCAGAGCCAACTGGAAGAGGCGTTCCGCGAGCACCCCTTTTCCAGATTCACCGACCGCGCGCGGCGAGCGGTCCAGGCCGTACAGCACGAGGCCCGGGAGCACCGGCACGATTACATCGGCACCGAGCACCTGGCGCTCGGAATACTCACCGAGCCGGATGGCCTGGCGGTCAAGGCGGTCGAGGCGCTGGGCGTGTCGCGGGAGGCGGCCCGCCAGGCCCTGATCACGGCCCTGCCGCCGGCGACGGTCGAGGTGCCGTTGGCCGATCGGATCCCGTTCACCCCGAGAGCCAAGAAGGCGATGGAGTTCGCCGTCCGCAAGGCGCTCGTTCTCGGGCATAACTACATCGGCACCGAGCACCTTCTGCTCGGACTGCTCGACGAGGAAGAGGGCATCGGCGGCAAGACGCTGATCGGGCTAGGCGTGACCAGCGATCGAACCGAGCAGTGGCTCATCCCCGAATTGAAGCGGCTGTCTGAAATCAAGCAGCGCAGCGCGGGCTAGCCGGATCCCGCAGGGTCGGCAGCAACCGGCACGATACGCCGTCGGGCCGGGGACGCTGTACGGCATGCCCAGCGCCTGGTCACCCCGGCTGGATTCCCGGCCCTGGCTCACACAATGCGATGGTCACACCGCTTCTCACTCTGCGTGCGGGTCTATGACACAAAGGCGCAGTCCGGGATCTGGCTGGACCCGGCAAGGGGTACGTTGCGCCA
>JASHVM010000097.1:0-2595 GCA_030044595.1 Streptosporangiaceae bacterium | reverse complement strand
GTGGGCCGCGGGCGGGAGGTCGCCGCGGTCGAAGACCTAGTCGTCAAGGAGGGCGTGCGGCTGGTGACCCTGACCGGGCCAGGCGGGGTCGGGAAGACCCGGCTCGCGGTGGAAGGCGCCCGGCGGCTTGGCCCCGGTTTCGCCGACGGCGTCAGGTTTGTCGACCTCGGCGTGGTCAAGGACGCCGGGCTCGTGATGGATGCGGTGGCAGCCGGCCTTGGCGTGAACACGCCGGGTCTCAACCGCCGCGCCGACGTGCAGTCCTACCTGCGCCCCCGGCGGCTGCTGCTGGTGCTGGACAACTTTGAGCAGGTGGCCGAGGCGGCATCGCTGGTAGCCGAGCTGCTGGGCGCCGCGCCTGGACTGGTGGTGCTGGCGACCAGCCGGACGGTGCTGCGGCTCAGCGGCGAGCACGAGTTCGCGGTGCAACCCCTCCCGGTTCCGCAGACCGGACTCGCCCTGGAGGTGGCCGCCGCACAGCAGTACGCCTCGGTACGGCTGTTCGTGGAGCGGGCGCACGCCAGGGCCCCCGGTTTCGAGCTGACCAGCGCCAACGCGGGGGCGGTGGCGGAGATCTGCCGGCGGCTCGACGGGCTGCCGCTGGCCATCGAGCTGGCCGCCGCCCGAGTCCGGATGCTACCGCCGCAGGACCTGCTGGCCCGGCTGGGCGACCCGATAGGGCTGCTGACCGGCGGGCCGCGGGATCTGCCCGAGCGGCAGCGGACGCTCAAGGCGACCCTGGACTGGAGCTTCGACCTGCTCTCGGCCGACGAGCAGGTCATGTTCGCCTGCCTGGGAGTGTTCGCCGGGACCTTTGACCTGCCGGCCGCGGAAGCCGTCTGCGGCCGTGCCGGTGCCCCGGCGGATCCCGGGCCTGGCGCGGACCTCATGGACATGCTGGGCTCGCTGGTAGATGACAGCCTGGTCCAGCCGCTGGCCGGCGATGGCGAGCCGCGGTTCAAGCTGCTGGAGACGATCCGGGAGTACGCGCTGGAACGCCTGCGCGGCGGCGCCAGCTGGCAGCAGGCGCACGACCGGCATGCGGCCTACTTCCTGGCCCTGGCCGAGCCGGCCGAAGCCGAGCTGCAAGGTCCCGGGCAGCTGGCGTGGCTGGACCGGCTGGAGACCGCGCACGACAACCTGCGGGCCGCGCTGTCGTGGCTGGCGGAGCAGGACCGGATCGAGCCGATCCTGGCCCTGAGCTGGGGGACATGGCGGTATTGGTGGCTCCGCGGCCATGCCGATGAACTGGCCCGCTATGGGGAGAATCTTCTGGCCAAGAGCGAACGCCTGCCGCCGCGCCAACGCGCCCTCGCGCTGAGCATGACCGGCTTCACGCTGATCACCACCGGGGACTACGCCGAGGCACAGGCCGTTCTGGAACCGAGCCTGCCGCTGTTTCGCGAGGCTGGGGACAAGCTGCAGCTGGCCAGGGCATCGGGTGCCGTCGCCCACCTGTACGCGTTGCGGGGTCAACTCACGGCCGCCGGCCGGCTGCTCCAGGAGAGCCTGGACCTGCTCAAGGAGATAGGCAGTGACGAGCTTGCTGGAGACCAGCGTATCCAGCACGGGCTGGCCGCCGCCGAAGCTTACGCCTGCCTCGGGCAGATCCGGCTGCTGGTAGGGGATCCCGACGGCGCGGCGCGGCTGTTCACCGACGGTCTGAGCGCGGCCCGGCAGGTGCGGGACCGGTTCACGATGCTCATTTCGCTCTACGATTTGGGACTCAGCAGCCAGGCACAGGGCGATCTGGCCGGCGCGGCCGGCCACCTGAACGAAGGCCTGGCCCTCGCCGCCGAGGCAGGGGACCTCAGCAGTGTCGCCTACTACCTCGAAGGACTGGCGGCAGTCGCCAGCCAGCAGGACATGCCGGATCGCGCTGTGCGCCTGCTCGCCGCCGCGCGCCCCCTCCTGCAAGCCGGGGGCAGCGGGTGGCTGCGCACATGGGTGCCCCGCGCCCCGCAGGACGATGATGTCCTGACCGCCTTGCGCTCCCGCGTCGGCGATGCCGCCTTTGAGCAGGCTCGGTCCTGGGCCGAGTCCGTTGACGCCACCCGCGCGGTGGAGTATGCGCTGGGGAAAGACAACCCGGCCTGAGCCGGAGGCTGCTCACGAGCAAGTGCTGCAATCGGCGAAGAACGGGCCGGTGATGGCCGCCAGCACGTTCTCGTACTTCTCTAGCTGAGCATTCGCCACGTCTTCAATGACATCCTGGGGCTTCCATACTTATGTTCTCTGGATGATCGCTGGGCACCGCGTTATGTGGATAACCCTGGACACGTCCCACCTCACTGCACAGGCTGCAAAGCCACCCACGCAATCTTCCGCCGCTGTCCGCTGCGTTCATCCAGAACAGCGCGTGGCGCGACCTTCCATCTCATACCGCAACTACAGCGTAGGGACCCACCGCAGAACACGGCCCGAGCTCGCAGGCCCGCTGAGCCCAAGTTCATTATCGCTCGCGCGTAGCGATCTTTCGGTTTCCGCACCGGCTTCCAGGGCGAACCCCTGATAGCCGTATAACGGCGGCTACGCGCGCCCCTGCTGCCGGATGGTCGACCATGCTCTGCGGTCAGCGCCCAGCGGTTACCTTCA
>JASHVM010000096.1:0-4153 GCA_030044595.1 Streptosporangiaceae bacterium | reverse complement strand
CGCGCCGAGATCCTGGATGCCGACCACCAGCCGCGCCGCGTACAGCTCAAGGCAGCACTCGACCAGCAGTTTCTCCAGGAAGGGGTCCCCGACCTGCACGCTGGGCCGCTTGGCCGCCTCGGTGCCGCTCCCCGACCCGCCGAACGTGGCGCTGGCCAGCACCGACGCGCCGCCGACGCCGTCCGGCCCGGTGGTCGACCCGAACAGGATCACCTTGTTCCCCGGCCCGCGGGCCGCGGCGACCTGCAGGTCGTCGTGCCGCATGACTCCGACGCAGAGCGCGTTGACCAGCGGGTTTCCCGCGTAGCACGGGTCGAAGTCCAGCTCGCCGCCGATGTTGGGCAGGCCGAGGCAGTTGCCGTAGAACGAGATGCCGCCGACCACCCCGGGCAGCACCCGCGCCGTGTCGGGCGCCGAGGCCGGCCCGAACCGCAGCGCGTCCATCACCGCCACCGGGCGCGCGCCCATGGCCAGGATGTCGCGGACGATGCCGCCGACGCCGGTGGCCGCGCCCTGGTGCGGCTCCACGTAGGACGGGTGGTTGTGCGATTCGATCTTGAACGTGACCGCGTAGCCCTGGCCGATGTCGACCACTCCGGCGTTGTGCCCGATGCCGGCGAGCAGCGCGGCCGACGGGGGCGCCTGCTCCGCCAGCTTTCTCAGGTGGATCTTGGAGGACTTGTACGAGCAGTGCTCGCTCCACATGACCGAGTACAGCGCCAGTTCCGCGCTGGTCGGGCGGCGCCCCAGGGTGCGAGCGATCCGGGCGTACTCGGCGTCGGTCAGCCCGAGCTCGGCGTAGGGCTGAGATTCGGAGGGGGTGGCCGCCGCCCGCGGCACCGTGTCCGCCGCGGTCATGCCCGCACCGCCGTCAGCCCCCAGGCGACGACCGAGGTGAAGAAGCGCAGGCCGTCAGCCGACGGTCCGGTGAGGTCGCTGACCGCGTGCTCGGGATGCGGCATCAGGCCGACCACGGTGCCCTCGGCGTTGCACACGCCCGCGATGCCGGCGGCGGATCCGTTGGGGTTGCCGCTGGCGTACCTGATCACCACCTGGCCCGCGGCCTCGAGCCCGGCCAGCGTGCCGGCGTCGGCCGTGTAGGCCCCTTCGCCGCTCTTCAGCGGGACCACGATCTGCTCGCCGCGCCGGTAAGCGCCCGTCCACGCGGTCCGGTCGTTGTCCACTCGGAGCCGGAGGTCCCGCGTCACGAAGCGGAGGCCCGAGTTGCGGGTCAGCGCCCCGGGCAGCAGGTGCGCCTCGCACAGGATCTGGAACCCGTTGCAGATGCCGAGGACGGGCAGGCCGGACCGGGCGGCCGGCACCAGCTCGCTCATCACCGGGGCGAACCTGGCGATCGCGCCGCAGCGCAGGTAGTCGCCGTAGGAGAAGCCGCCGGGCAGGATGACCGCGTCCACGCCGCGCAGATCGCGGTCGGCGTGCCAGAGCATGACCGGCTCGGCCCCGGCGAGCCGGACGGCCCGGGCGGCGTCGCGGTCATCGAGCGACCCCGGGAACGTGATGACCCCTATCCGCACGCAGGCAGCCTACCGGGGACTATGCCGAGGGTGCGCCCCACTCCGGGTGCTAGCTTGCCGCACGGAACTGCCGCAGCGGCGCATCCTTGGACCACCTGATGTGCTTGCGCATGGTCACGACGGTGCCGCGCTCCGGGCTGCTGTCCAGCGTGACGTTGTCCACGCAGGCGCGCATGACCGCCAGTCCCCGGCCCGACTCGGGCAGCTGGGTGACCGTCGTCTCCGGCTCGGGGCCGGCCGGCGGCGTGCCCGGTGCCTGCGCTCCAGCTCCCTCGTCCGCCACCTCCACCTGGCAGCCGACCGCGCCGAGGCTGGTCACGATCGCGTACTCCCGGACCTGCTGGCCGCCGTGCCGGAGCACGTTGGTGCAGGCTTCGGTGGCCGCGAGCAGGATGTCGTATACCGATTCCTCGTCCACGCCCAGCCTGCGCAGGGTGTCCCCGAGGACCCGGCGCATCACCGGCACGCTCAGCGTCTCGCGGCCGAAGACCAGGCAGAACTTCACGTCAGGAACCGACTTCACGCGCATCTGGCAACCCGTACTCGCAGTCCTCCGTAACCCATACCCACCGTACTCACTTTTTGTGTGATTCCCTGTTAACGCGGCCGAAACCAGGTCTATAATTCGCCGCGCGTCGCCGGGCGGCCGGCTCAGCCCTCGTGCAGGGTGAAATCCTCGATGACCGGGTTCGATAGCAGATCCCGCGCCAGGTCTGTGATAGCCGTCACAGCGGCCTCGTCCGCGGGGCCTTCGAGTTCCACCTCGAACCTCTTTCCCTGCCTGACCGCGAGCACCTGCCCGAACCCCAGGCGGTGGCACGCGCTCGCGATGGCCTCGCCCTGCGGATCGTGTATCTCCGGCTTGAGCATCACTTCCACGATCATTCGGGACACGTATCCTCCAGGGTCATGGGGGCATATATCGTCTGGTGAGGAGCGTCTTGCTGTACCGCGGACGTGTGCGCCCCACCGGGCACGCAGCGTACGCGACAGCTCCGTGCCAGACGCGTCCGGGAACCCTAGCCCGTCTGGCCGGCGCTGGTGATCCCAGTCCCGGCCCGGAAAGGAGTGGCACGTGACCGTCGAATCCGGCGGTGCGACCACAGCCGCACCGCCCAGTCAAGCACCGGCCGGACCAGCACCGGCCGACCAGCCCGTAGGTGACCTGCGTGAGCAGCCCGACGGACTCGTCCAGCTGCTCACCCCGGAAGGCGAGCGGATCGATCACCCCGATTACCCGCTCGAGCTCACCGCCGCCGAGATCAGGGACCTGTACCGGGACCTGGTTCTGGTCCGCAGGATCGACACCGAGGCGATCAGCCTGCAGCGCCAGGGGGAGCTGGGCATCTGGGCCTCGCTGCTGGGGCAGGAGGCCGCCCAGATCGGCTCCGGCCGGGCGCTGGGACCCGACGACATGGTGTTCCCCACGTACCGCGAGCACGGGGTGGCCTGGTGCCGCGGGATCGAGCCGGCCAAGCTGCTCGAGCTGTACCGCGGCGTCAGCCACGGCGGGTGGGCGCCGGAGGAGCACAAGTTCCACCTGTACACGATCGTGATCGGCAGCCAGACCCTGCACGCCACCGGCTACGCGATGGGCATCCAGCGCGACGGGGCGGTCGGCGGGGACCCTGCCGGTCAAGGATCGGGCGAAGCGGTCATCGTCTACTTCGGCGACGGCGCCACCAGCCAGGGCGACGTCAACGAGGCGTTCGTCTGGGCGTCGGTGTTCAACGCGCCGATCGTGTTCTTCTGCCAGAACAACCAGTGGGCGATCTCCGAGCCGCTGGAAAAGCAGAGCCGCATCCCGCTGTACCAGCGGGCCCGCGGCTTCGGTTTCCCCGGCCTGCGAGTCGACGGCAACGACGTGCTGGCCTGCTACGCGGTGACTAAGAAGGCCATGCAGGCGGCCCGGGAAGGCCAGGGCCCGACGCTCATCGAGGCGTTTACCTACCGGATGGGCGCGCACACCACCACCGACGACCCGACCAGGTACCGGCTGGCCAGCGAGCTGGAAATGTGGAAGCTGAAGGACCCCATCGAGCGGGTCCGCGCGTACCTGGTCCGCACCGGCCAGGCCGAGCCGGAATTCTTCGCAGGCGTGGAGGAGGAAGCGAAGCAGGTCGGCGCAGGCGTCCGCGAGGCGTGCCGGACGATGGCCGACCCGCCGCCGCTGGCCATCTTCGACAACGTGTACGCCGAGCCGACCGCGATCCTGCGCGCCGAGCGCGAGCAGTACGCCGCCTACCTGGATTCCTTCGTCACCGAGGACGGTGACCAGCGATGACGACCCTCACCCTGTCCCGGGCGCTCAACGAGGGGCTGCGGAAGGCGCTGGAAAACGACCCCAAGGTGCTGATCATGGGCGAGGACGTCGGCAAGCTCGGCGGCGTCTTCCGCGTTACCGACGGCCTGCAGAAGGACTTCGGCGAAGACCGGGTGATCGACACGCCGCTGGCCGAGTCCGGCATCGTGGGCACCGCGATCGGCCTGGCCCTGCGCGGGTACCGGCCGGTCTGCGAGATCCAGTTCGACGGCTTCGTCTACCCGGCGGCCGACCAGATCATCAGCCAGCTGGCCAAGATGCGGTACCGGTCGCTCGCCAAGGTCAGCCTGCCGGT
>JASHVM010000095.1:0-4029 GCA_030044595.1 Streptosporangiaceae bacterium | reverse complement strand
CCGGCGACGTCGCCGACCCCGCGCACCGCGCCGCGCTCCGGCAGGCCGCCGCGGCCGCGGGCGGGCTCGACCTGCTCGTCAACAACGCGGGCACGCTCGGCGCGCACCCGCTGCCCGCGCTGGCCGACTACCCGGTGAGCGACCTGCGCACCGCGTTCGAGGTGAACGTGATCGCGCCCATCGCGCTGACCCAGCTGATGCTGCCCATGCTGCGCGACCGCGGCGGCGCGGTGCTGAACATCACCTCCGACGCGGCCGTGGAAGCCTACGCGGGCTGGGGCGGCTACGGCGCGGCCAAGGCCGCCCTGGAACAGGCGTCGAACGTGCTGGCCGCCGAGGAACTCGCGGTCCGCGTGTGGTGGGTCGACCCGGGCGACCTGCGCACCGACCTGCACCAGCAGGCCTTCCCCGGCGAGGACATATCCGACCGGCCGCGGCCGGAGTCGGTGGTGCCGGCGCTGACCAGGCTGGTCACCGAGCGGCTGCCGAACGGCAGGTACCGCGCCGCGCATCTGATCCCGGCGGACCGGTAACGCCTATGGCCGCCGACGTCGCCGGGCGCGATCTCATCCTGCCCGATTTCACCCTGCCCGATTTCACCCTGCCCGCCGGCCGCGAGGCGCACGACCCGCCGGAAGCGCGCGGGCTGGCCCGCGACGGCGTCCGGATGCTGGTCAGCCGGCGCTCGTCAGGGGAGATCGGCCATCACGCGTTCCGCGCGGTGCCGGGCCTGCTACTTCCGGGCGACCTGCTGGTCGTCAACAACACCGGCACGCTGCCCGCGCAGGTGCGTGCCGCCGGCGGGCTGGCCGTCCACTTCTCGACCCCGCTGCCCGATGGCGCGTGGCTGGTCGAACTGCGCCAGATCAAAGACGAAATCTCTATCCCGAACGGCCCTGGGTTCCCCGGTCAGGCCATCATCTTGCCGGCCGGGGCGGTGCTGACCCTGCAGGGCAGGGTGACCGGCAGGCTGTGGCGGGCCAGGCTGTCGGTCGCGGTGGTGCCGTACCTGCTCAGGCACGGCGTCCCGATCAGGTACTCCTACGTCAGGCGGGACTGGCCGCTGGCGTCGTACCAGACGGTGTTCGCGCAGCGGCCGGGCAGCGCGGAGATGCCGAGCGCCAGCCGGCCGTTCACGTCCTCGCTGGTCACCGAGCTGGTCGCCCGGGGGGTGCTGATCGCCCCGCTCACCCTGCACGCGGGCGTGTCCTCGCTAGAGGCCGACGAGGATCCGTACCCCGAGCCCTACGACGTCCCGCCCGCCACCGCCCGGCTGGTCAACCACGTCCGCGCGCACGGCGGGCGGGTCATCGCCGCGGGCACCACGGTGGTCCGGGCGCTGGAGACGGCCGCGGGCCCGGGCGGCCGGGTGACGCCGTCGGCGGGCTGGACATCGCACGTGGTGACGCCGCAGACCGGGGTCCGGGCCGTCGACGGGCTGCTCACCGGGCTGCACGAGCCGCGATCGTCGCACCTGCGGATGCTCGCCGCCTTCGCCGGGCCCGAGCTGCTGAGCCGGTGTTACCGGGAGGCGATCGCGGCCGGCTACCTGTGGCACGAGTTCGGCGACGTGCACCTGCTGCTGCCGTTATTTCCCTGACCCGGCCCGCCCGACTCGAGCTGAGCCCGCACCGTCCCGCCGGGGCCTGCCCGGCCGGGGCCCGGTGTGCGGTAACCTGGCGCCCGCCATGACTGCACCGCGGACCACGCTGCTGATCACGCTGACCGGCCGGGACCGGCCCGGCGTGACGTCCAGGCTGTTCGCGGTCCTGGCCAGGCACCCGCTGTCCGTCCTGGATATCGAGCAGGTGGTCATCCGCGGCAGGCTGGTGCTCGGCGTGCTGCTCGGCTGCGACTCGCCGCCCGACCTGACCGGCATCCACGCCGCGGTCAGCGCGCTCGCCGGTGATCTCGGCCTGGAGGCGGAGATCACCGCCGGGTCCGCCCCGCCGGGCGCCTCGGCTGACGCGCCGGCCCGGGCCGGGAGGCTGCACGTCACCCTGCTCGGCAGCCCGCTGGCGCCCGCGGCGATCTCGGCTATCGCCGGGCGGATCGCCGCCAGCGGAGCCAACATCGACCGCATCGGCAGGCTGGCCCAGCGCCCGGTGACCTGCGTCGAGATGGACATTTCCGGCGCGGACCCGGTGCTGCTCCGCGAGGACCTGGCCCGCGCGGCGGTCGAGCAGGGGATCGACGTCGCGGTCCAGCGCGGCGGCCTGCACCGGCGGGCGCTGCGGCTGATCGTGATGGACGTGGACTCCACCCTGATCAGGGACGAGGTCATCGACCTGCTGGCCGTCAGGGCCGGGGCGGCCGAGGAGGTGTCGAAGGTGACCGCCGCGGCGATGCACGGTGACCTCGATTTCGCCACGGCGCTGCGCGACCGGGTCAGGCTGCTGGCCGGGCTCGACGCGCGGGTGCTCGACGAGGTCCGGCGCGAGCTGCGGCTGACGGCCGGCGCGCGCACGCTGATCAGGACGCTCGGCGGGCTCGGCTACAAGTTCGGGATCGTCAGCGGCGGCTTCACCCAGGTCATCGCCCCGCTGGCCGCCGGGCTGGGCATCGGCTACGTGGCGGCCAACTCACTGGAGATCTCGGCGGGGAAGCTCACCGGGCGCCTGTCCGGCCCGGTGATCGACCGGGCCGGAAAGGCGGACGCGCTGCGCCGGTTCGCCGCCGACGCGGGGGTCCCGCTGTCCCAGACGGTCGCGATCGGCGACGGCGCAAACGATCTCGACATGATCGACGCCGCCGGGCTCGGCGTCGCGTTCAACGCCAAGCCGCTGGTCCGCGACGCGGCCGACACCTCGCTGAGCGTCCCCTACCTGGACGCGGTCCTGTACTTGCTGGGCATCTCGAGCGAGGAAGCCGCGGCCGCGGAAGAGGCCGCGACGTAACGCAAGGCACCCGGGCCCGGAAGACTTTCCGGGCCCGGGTGGCAGCGGCTTATTCCTGGCGTTTAGCCGCGGTCGCGTGGTCCGGGACGTCCTGCTGTGCGGTGGCGCTCGCGGCCTCGCCGTCCGGCTCCCGGGCGGCGCCCTCGACGGCGGGCGAGACGGCGCCGGTGACATCGACGCCGGACGGCGTGGCCTCGCCCATGCCCGCCGCGCGGCGCTTGGAGATCACGATCGCCGCGATCACGATGATCACCGCGCCCAGCGCCACCCCGGTGCGCAGCCCCACGTTGCTGCTGTACTTCACCACGCTGGTCGCGACCAGCAGCGAGACCAGGTTCATGACCTTGATCAGCGGGTTGATCGCGGGACCCGCGGTGTCCTTGAACGGGTCGCCCACCGTGTCGCCGATGACCGTCGCGGCGTGCGCCTCGGAGCCCTTGCCGCCGTGCGCCCCGTCCTCGACCACCTTCTTGGCGTTGTCCCAGGCACCGCCGGAGTTGGCCAGGTACACCGCCATCAGCACCCCGGCCGCGATCGCGCCCGCCAGGTAGGAGCCCAGCGTCGAATACCCGAACGCGAAGCCGACGGCGATCGGGGTCAGTACCGCGAGCAGGCCAGGCGTGATCAGCTCGCGCAGCGAGTCTCTGGTGACGAGGTCGATCACCCGGCTGTACTCGGGCTTCTCCGTGTAGTCCATGATGCCCGGGTGGGCGCGGAACTGATTGCGTACCTCCAGCACAACGCCCTGCGCCGCCCGGCCTACCGCCATGATCAGCAGGCTGGCGAACAAGAACACCACGGACGCGCCGATGATCACCCCGACCAGGACCTCCGGCTTGTCGACCGACAGGCTGAACGTGCCGCCCGCGCTGCCGAGCGCCTGCACGACGATGGTGTGGAAGGAGCCGAACAGCGCGGTCGCGGCGAGCACCGCGGTCGCGATCGCGATGCCCTTGGTGATCGCCTTGGTGGTGTTGCCGATCGCGTCCAGGTGGGTGAGCGCCACCGCGGCGTCGCCCTCCACGTCCCCGGACATCTCCGCGATGCCCTGCGCGTTGTCGGTCACCGGGCCGAACGAGTCCATGGACACGATGACGCCGACCGTGGTGAGCAGGCCGCCGCCGGCCAGGGC
>JASHVM010000094.1:0-3328 GCA_030044595.1 Streptosporangiaceae bacterium | reverse complement strand
GGGTGCGGCGGGCCGGGATGGGGGTGCGCCGGCGGTTGTGACGGCGGGGGGCGGGTTGTCGTATGGGGAGCTGGATGCGCTGTCGAGCCGGCTGGCCCGGTATCTGATCGGGCGGGGGGCGGGGCCGGAGCGGGTGGTGGCGGTTGCGCTGCCGCGGTCGGCGGAGTTGGTGGTGGCGTTGCTGGCGGTGGTGAAGTCGGGGGCGGCTTACCTGCCGCTGGATCCGGGGTATCCGGCGGCGCGGGTTGCGTTCATGCTGGCTGATGCGGCGCCGGTGCTGACGGTGACCGACACGGTGACTGGCCGGGTGCTGCCTGGTGCGGGTGCTGGCCTGGTGGTGGTTGATGACCCGGGTGTGGTGGCGGTGGTGGCGGGCTTGTCGGGCGGTCCGGTGAGTGATGCTGACCGGATAGCGCCGCTGCGGCCGGCCAGCCCGGCGTATGTGATTTACACCTCCGGGTCCACCGGGACGCCCAAGGGGGTTGTGGTCCGGCATGATGCGCTGGCGTTGCGGGTGCGGTGGCTGGCTGAGGTGTTCGGCCTGACGGCCGGTGACCGGTTCTTGCAGTTTGCCTCGGTGAGTTTCGACGTGCATGCTGAGGAGATTTTCCCGGTTCTGGTCGCGGGTGCGTCGCTGGCGGTGCTGCCTGATCCGGCTGCGCTGCCGCGGCTGCTGCCGGCGCCGGCGTTTCAGGCGATCACGGTGCTGGATCTGCCGCCGTCGTATTTGCATGAGCTGCTGGCGGCGGGCGGGCAGGTTGCCTGGCCGGCTGGGCTGCGGCTGATGATCGTGGGTAGTGAGAGCCTGGCTGCCGGGTCGATGCGGCTGTGGCGGGAGCGGTTTGGCGGCAGGGTGTCGCTGCTGAATGTGTACGGCCCGGCGGAGGCGACGGTGACCGCGACGGCGGGTGCGCTGACGCAGTCCTCGGCCCGTGACCTGATCGGTGCGCCGGGCTGGAATACCCGGGTGTTCGTGCTGGATGAGGGCCTGCGGCTGGTGCCGCCGGGGGTGGTCGGGGAGCTGCATATTGCCGGGGCTGGGCTGGCGCGCGGCTATCTCAACCGCGCGGGGCTGACCGCGGGCCGGTTCGTGGCGTGCCCGTTCGGGCCGCCGGGTGAGCGGATGTACCGGACCGGGGATCTGGCCCGCTGGACACCGGGCGGGGAGCTGATCTTTGCCGGGCGGGCCGATGATCAGGTGAAGATCCGCGGGTTCCGGGTGGAGCCTGGTGAGATCGAGGCGGTGCTGGCCCGTCACCCGGCGGTGGCCCGGGTGGTGGTCGCGGTGCGGGAGGACCGGCCTGGCGATAAGCGGCTGGTCGCCTATGTCGTGGTGGCGGACGGGGCCGGGGCCGGCCATGACGATCCGGCCGCCGTGTTGCGCGATTTCGCTGCGGCTGCCCTGCCGGACTATATGGTGCCCGCCGCCGTGGTCATCGTTGATGCGCTGCCGCTGACTCCCAACGGGAAGGTCGACCGGGCTGCGCTGCCTGTGCCGGACATCGCGGCGGCGGCGTCGGGCCGGGCCCCGGCCAGCCCGGCCGAGGAACAGCTGTGCGGCCTGCTCGCCGAGGTCCTGGGCGTGGAGTCGGTCGGCGCCGGTGACAGCTTCTTTGCCCTGGGCGGTCACTCGCTGCTGGCGATCCGGCTGCTGAGCCGGATCCGGGCCGTCACCGGCATCGACATTGACATCCGTGAGCTGTTCCAGGCGCCCACTGCCGAGGGCCTGGCCCGGCTGCTCGCTGCCGCCACCGTCAGCAGCCAGCCGCGGCCGCCGCTGATACCCGCGGACCGGCCTGACCGGATCCCGCTGTCGTATGCCCAGAGCCGGCTGTGGTTCCTGCACCGCTTCGACGGTCCCAGCCCTGTCTACAACATCCCGCTGTGCTGGCGGCTCACCGGTTCCCTCGACGTCGCCGCGCTGCGTTGTGCGCTGGCCGACATCACCGCCCGGCACGAACCTCTCCGCACGGTGTTCCCGGATGTCGACGGCGTGCCCTATCAGCACATACTGGACGGGCAGGCTGCGACTCCGGTCATCGACGTGGTGCCCGTTCCCGGCCAGGAGCAGCTGCCGGCCCTGATATCCGCGGCCGCCGGCTACTGCTTCGACCTCGCCGCCGAGCTGCCGCTGCGGGCCTGGCTGTTCGAGTTGCCCGCCGGCGAGCACGTCCTCTTGCTGCTGCTGCACCACATCTGCGGCGACGGCTGGTCGATGCAGCCGCTGGCCCGTGACCTGGCCATCGCCTACCGCAGCCGGCTGCAGGGCCGGGCGCCGGACTGGACTGCGCTGCCGGTCCAGTACGCCGACTACACCCTGTGGCAGCGGGACCTGCTGGGCAGCACGGACAACCCCGACGCGCTGGCAGCCCGGCAGCTGCAGTTCTGGAAGACGGCACTGGCCGGACTGCCCGAGGAACTCCCGCTGCCCGCCGACCGGCCACGGCCCGCACTCCCCAGCCGCCGCGGCGGCAGCGTTGATCTCACTTTCGACACCGGGCTGCACCGGCAGCTCCTGGCGGTCGGGAGCGCGCAAGGCGCGACGCTGTTCATGGTGGTTCAGGCGGCGGTGGCGGCGCTGCTGTCGCGGCTGGGAGCAGGCACTGACATCCCGGTTGGAGTCCCGGCCGCTGGCCGGCCCGACCAGGCCCTCGACGACCTGGTCGGATTCTTCGTCAACACCCTGGTCCTGCGCGCCGACGTATCCGGCAACCCGTCCTTCACCGAGCTGCTCGACCGGGTCCGCGACGCCGACCTGGCCGCCTTCGCCCACCAGGACCTGCCGTTCGAGCGGCTCGTCGAGGAGCTGCACCCGGCCAGGTCGATGTCGCGCAATCCGCTATTTCAGGTCGGACTCGCTGTCGAGGACGTCGGCGTCGGTGGCCTGGACCTGCCCGGCCTGCACGCCGCCGAACACGGCGCCGAGACCGGCTCGGTCCAGTTCGACCTGGCCTTCACCTTCCGTCAGCGCCTCATCGCCGGGGTCTATCCATCCGGCCTCACGGCCCGCCTCGACTTCGCTGCCGACCTGTTCGACCAGGAAACCGTGCGGGCCATCGGTACCCGGCTCGCGGGTGTGCTGGCCGCGGTGGCCGCAGACCCTGACCTTCGCGTGGGGCAGCTGGACATCCTGGCCGCCGATGAACGGGAGTTGCTGCTTTCTGGGTGGAATGACACGGCGGTGGAGGTGGCGCCGGTGTTGTTGCCGGCGTTGCTGGGGGGTGCGGCGGGCCGGGATGGGGGTGCGCCGGCGGTTGTGACGGCGGGGGGCGGGTTGTCGTATGGGGAGCTGGATGCGCTGTCGAGCCGGCTGGCCCGGTATCTGATC
>JASHVM010000008.1:0-2654 GCA_030044595.1 Streptosporangiaceae bacterium | reverse complement strand
TACGATCTGCCGCTGCTGCACCTGGCCGCGGGCTGCGTGCCGGCCGGCCGGGGCCAGGTCGAGGAGGCCGAACGGCACGCCCGGCTGGCCGAGCAGGCCGCGGCCAGCCTGGACTACGGCCAGGAGAGGCTGTACGCGGCGATGACCCGGGCCCTGGTCTGCCAGGCGGCCGGTGACTACCTGGGCATCGCGGACGCGCTGGGACCCTGGCAGGACGACGCGGCCCTGGACCGCCGCAGCCGGATGTACGCGGTGCTGTGGCGGCCGCTGCTGGCCGAGGGCCTGATCGGATCCGGCCAGCTCGACCAGGCCGCCGCCGTCCTTGACCAGCTGCGGGCCGACGGCGGCGAGATCGGCTACCTGCGGCCCGCGCTGGCCTGGCTCGAGGGCTGGCTGGCCGAGCAGCACGGCGCCGCGGAAGAGGCCAGGGAGATCTACCGGCGCGGCGAGGACACCGCTAGCGTCGGCAGCCCGGTGTACACGGCCCGGCTACTGCTGGCCCACGGCCGGCTGCTGCGGCGTACGGGCAGCAGGAAGGACGCGGTCGAGCGGCTGCGGCGGGCCAACGAGTTGTACCGGGCGCTGCGGGCTACGCCGTTCATCGCCCGGACCGAAGAGGAGCTGGCCGAGTGTGATCTTCCCGTCAACCCAGCCACCCAGCACTCCAGGCAGGCGCTGACCAGCCGGGAGACCGAGGTGGCCCACCTGGTCGGGAAGGGGCTGTCCAATGCCGAGATCGCGGCCGAGCTGTTCATCAGCCGCAAGGCCGTGGAGTACCACCTGGGCAACATCTACGCCAAGTGCGGCGTGACCGGACGCCAGCAACTGCGCCGCTCCGTCGAGCAATAGCGCCAGCCGGTCGCGGTCTGGTCGGTTCCGGAAGGGAATAGTCTCACTGGGACGGCAGGTTCCCCGAACAGGAATGCGGCGGGACGGCAAGGTCGAGGTGACGCGGTGCGTGACATCCTGAGCAAGGTCACGAAGTGGTGGGAAGCGGGTGAGACGTTCGGCCTGGCCACGGTGGTCCGCACGTTCCGCAGTGCGCCTCGTGACCCGGGCGCGGCGCTGGCGGTGTCGGCGGGCGGTGAGGTCATCGGCAGCGTATCCGGCGGATGCGTGGAAGGCGCTGTCTACGAGGTTTCGATGGACGTCCGCGAGACCGGGAACCCGGTCCTGGAGACCTACGGGGTCAGCGATGACGATGCGTTCGCGGTCGGCTTGACCTGCGGCGGGATCCTTGACATCTTCGTCGAGCCGGTCAATCGGGCCCGGTTCCCCGAGCTGGGCCAGATCGCCGCGGCGGTGCGGCGCGGCGAGCCTGTGGCCATCGCGACGGTTATCTCCGGACCGGGCCAGATCGGCGCGCGCCGGGTGATCTGGGCCGCGGACGCCTCGGAACCGCGCGGCCCGGACGCAGATGCCGTCCGGCCCGCCCGCGCGTCGGGCACCCTCGGCTCGGGAGCCAGGCTCGACGCAGCGGTGGACGACGACGCCCGGGGCATGCTCGCGCAGGGACTGACCGGCATCCGCCGGTACGGCGCGCACGGCGAGCGCCGCGGCGACGAGCTGAGCGTGTTCGTGAACTCGTTTGCTCCGCCGCCCCGGATGCTGGTCTTCGGCGCCATCGATTTCGCGGCCGCGGTCGCGCGCGTCGGGAAGTTCCTCGGCTACCACGTCACCGTGTGCGACGCCAGGAAGATCTTCGCTACCAAATCGCGCTTCCCGGACGCGGACGAGGTGGTGGTCGACTGGCCGCACCGGTTCCTCGCCGGGGAGAACGTGGATAGCAGGACGGTCATCTGCGTGCTCACCCACGACCCGAAGTTCGACGTGCCGCTGCTGGAGGTGGCGCTACGCACCCCAGCCGGATATATCGGCGCGATGGGCAGCAGGCGGACCCACGACGACCGGCTGGCCCGGCTGCGCGAGGTCGGCCTGACCGATGACGAGCTCACCCGGCTGCGGTCGCCCATCGGCCTTGACCTCGGGGCCAGGACCCCAGAAGAGACCGCGGTGTCGATCGCGGCCGAGCTGATCCAGCTGCGCTGGGGCGGCACCGGGCATCCGCTGACCGCCACCGAGGGCCGCATCCACCATCAGCTCACCGGCTAGGATCCCGTCGCCTCCGCCGGCTCACCGGCCAGGATCCCCGGCTCACCGGCCAGGATCGCCCGGCCTCCGCCGGCTCACCCGTCAGGATCCCCCGGCCTCCGCCAGCTCACCGGCCAGGATCCCGCGTCTTCCCCCATAGACCGCGGGACCCCGCTGGGGGGGTAAGCGAGGTCCCGCGGCGGGCCGGGAGTCACCTCCCGACGCGCAGGACTCTCCCAAAGAGGGCAGTCCTGCGGCCTTCGCAGTATCGTCGCTCACCGGCCACTCTGTCAAGAAAATGCACGTGCATCGGAACATGCATTTTCCAACGACGTCAGTCGTGCACCGGGCGCGAACTGTCAACTCTAGCCTCGGGCGGCCGGCCATCCGCGGCCAGGACCCACGCGGGCGGCAGCGTAGGCTTGGGAGCCGTGCGCACGTCGGTTGCGGGGGTGCTGCTCGCCGCGGGGGAAGGATCCAGGTTCGGTCGGCCCAAGGCGCTCGTCGAGGTAGACGGGCAGACCCTGGCCGAACGCGGCGTCGCCCTGCTCCGGGCGGGCGGC
>JASHVM010000001.1:0-6958 GCA_030044595.1 Streptosporangiaceae bacterium | reverse complement strand
TCGACGTCGACCACGAGGCCGCCCAGGCGGGGACCCGGCGGGATCTGGATCTCCTCGAAGTCCAGCTTGCGGTTCTTGTCGGCCTCGGCGGCCATCTCCTCGTAGCGCTGCAGCCTGGCCCCGCTCTTGGCCTGGCGCGCCCGGGGGCTGGACCGGACCCACTCGAGCTCCTCTTCCAGGCGCTTGCGGCGCTTGGCGTCCTTCGCGCCTTCGACCTTCAGCCGGGCCGCCTTGGTCTCCAGGTAGGTGGAGTAGTTGCCCTCGTACGGGTAAGCGTGGCCGCGGTCGAGCTCGAGGATCCACTGGGCCACGTCGTCGAGGAAGTACCGGTCGTGGGTGACGGCGACGACGGTGCCCGGGTACTTCTCCAGGTGCTGCTCCAGCCACTGCACGCTCTCCGCGTCCAGGTGGTTGGTGGGCTCGTCGAGCAGCAGCAGGTCCGGCTGGGACAGCAGCAGCCGGCACAGCGCGACCCGCCTGCGTTCGCCCCCGGACAGGCTGGCGACCGGGACATCCGGCGGGGGGCAGCGCAGCGCGTCCATGGCCTGCTCGATCTGGCTGTCCAGGTCCCAGGCGTCCTTGTGGTCGAGCTGCTCCTGCAGGCGGCCCATTTCCTCGAGCAGCTCGTCGGAGTAGTCCGTCGCCATCTTCTCGGCGATCTCGTTGTACTGCTCGAGGAGCCGCTTGGTTCCGGCCACGCCCTCCTCGACGTTGCCCAGGACCGTCTTGGTCTCGTCCAGCTGGGGCTCTTGGGCCAGCAAGCCCACGGTGTAGCCCGGCATCAGGCGCGCCTCGCCGTTCGACGGCTGCTCCTGGCCCGCCATGATCCTGAGCAGGGTCGACTTGCCGGTACCGTTCGGACCCACGACGCCGATCTTGGCGCCAGGCAGGAACGCCAGCGTGACGTCGTCCAGGATGACCTTGTCGCCGTACGCCTTGCGGACGTGACGCATCTGGTAGATGAACTCCGGCATGAAATCAAGCGTACGGGCAGGGCTCCGTTGCCTCGTCCCCCCGGGTACCCGCACGGAGCGACGACACGCCGTTGGGCTATCGGCTCCGTGCGGCACCCGGCAAACCCTCAGAAGGGTGCGGAGACCGTGACGTCGGACTCCTCGTCCTCCTCTGGGGCTTGCGCCGCGAGTTCGGCTTCGCTGAGGCTTTCGTCGAGTTCGCGCCCGAACTGCTCGATCGCTTCTTCGTCGATCATGCCGTGGCCTTCGGCCGGGTCCGGGGTACCGTCCGCCGCCGGGTCGCCCGCGGTGTCCACGCGCTGCCGCTGCGGGCGCATGTAGTTGGCCACGCCCCGGTTCAGGTCGTGGCCCACGGTGTCGGCGATGATGTCGATCACGGTCCTGGGCTGGCCGGTCTTGTCCTCGAAGGTCCGCGACCGGAACCGTCCCTTGATCAGCACCGGGTCGCCCTTGCGGAGGCTGGCCCGCACGTGATCACCCAGCCTGCGCCAGCAGCTGATGTTGTAATACGAGGTGTCCGCATCGCGCCATTCCCCGGTCGCCTTGTCCTGCACGCGGGTCGTCGCGCCCACGCGCAGGTCGGTAACCCTCCTGCCGCCTTTGGTCTCGCGCTGAATCGGGTCCTGGGCCACGAAGCCGACGAGGGTCACGTATCCGCCCTGGCTCATAACGATCCTCCTTGGGATTCCCGGGGGTCCGACGCCACCGGTCCCTTCCACGGTGGCTGGCTATCGTGCCCGGCTACGGGACGGCCGCGTAGCTGTGGACAACCAGGCGGGCCGCCGTCCGCCTGTGGACGGCCATTTGCCATTCGCAAAACGTTGCGGAAAATGTCCGGCCCGGTGGGGGCTGGCAGCCTGGGGCTTTGCCTAAAGGCGGCTGATGCGGGACATGTCCTCGCGGGTAAGCGAGAAGCCGAACAGGTCGAAATTGGACTTGATGCGTTCTGGACGGGCGGATTTCGGGATGACCGTGATCCCGAGCTCGATGTCCCAGCGCAGGACCACCTGGGCGGGCGTCACCTGGTACTTGGCGGCGATCTCGGCCAGCACGGGATCGCGCAGCCTGGTCCCCTTCAGCGGGCTGTAGCCTTCGACGGCTACGCCGCGGTCGGCGTGCGCGGCCAGCAGCGCGGGATCGTACCGGGACGGGCTCCACGGGACCTGGTTGACGGCGGGCGCCTGTCCCGTTGCCGTGATCAGCTCGTCGAGCTGGCCGATGCTGTAGTTGCTCACGCCGACGGCGCGGCACAATCCTTTGTCCCGCAGCGCCAGGAACTCGCGCCACAGCTCGGGCGAGGCCCGGCCGCGCGGCGGCCAGTGCACCAGCCAGAGGTCCACGTAGTCCGTACCGAGGGCTCGCAGGCTCTGCGACAAGGTGGCCGCCGCGCGGCCGGCGTTTCCTGGCGGCAGCTTGGTGGTGACGAACACGTCGCGGCGGTCCAGGCGGCTATCGGCCACGGCCCGGCCGACCTCCTCCTCGTTCCGGTACATGGTGGCGGTGTCGATGTGCCGGTAGCCGACCTCCAGGGCATACCGGACGGCTTCGTAAGCACGCCGCCCCTGCAGCCGCCAGGTGCCGAACCCGACCATCGGCATGGCGGACCCGCCGCCCAGGTCCATCGCGGGAATCTCGGTCATGCGGTCAATTGTCCCATCGGCCCGCTTAGCCCAAGACCGCGCGGATCGAGCGGGACAACTCCCCCGGCACGTCCTCCACCAGCAGGTGAGTCCCATCGCGGACCACGTCCCGGCCGCCGATGACCACGTCCTGGACGTCGGCCGCCGACGCGCCGAACACCACCGCCTCCAGCGCGAGGTCGTCGGCGGCCCCCGCGGTCCGGACGCTTTCGGTGGACACGGTGACCAGGTCGGCCCACGCCCCGGGCACGATCTCCCCCGCGTCCGGCCAGCCGAGGCTGGCGTGCCCGTCCGAGGTGGCGGCCAGCAGCAGCGCGTCGGCCGTGAAGTGCCCGCGCGAGCGCTGCGCCAGCCGTTCGGCATACTCCACCCCGCGCGCTTCGGAGAACATGTCCACCACCGCATGGCTGTCGCTGCCCAGGGTGAGCACGCAGCCTGCCGTGGCCAGCGCATGCGCCGGGGCCAGGCCGTCGCCGAGATCTCGCTCGGTGGTGGGGCAGATGCACGCGAACGACTGGCAGCCGCCCAGCAGCTTCAGGTCGGCCGCGTCGACGTGCGTGGCGTGCACCACCGTGGTCCGCGGCCCGAGCACGTCTTCGTCGTACAGCAGCCGGGCCGGCGAAACCCCGTAAACGGCCTGGCACGCCTCGTTCTCGGCCCGTTGCTCGGACATGTGCACGTGCAGCGGGGCGGCATACTGGTGGGCCCAGGCCACCACCGGGTGCATCTGCGCCTTTGGTACCGCGCGGACGGAATGGATCGCCGCGCCGGCCCGCGCGTGCGGCGAGATCATCCCGTGCTCGTCATGACCGAGCTCCGCGGCTCGCGCTGCCCACCGCGCGGCAGTACGGTCCCCGAACCGCAGCTGCGGCCCGGCCAGGGGCAGCAGGCCCTCTTCGGCCAGCCCGCCCGCCAGGTAGCAGGTGTCGAGGAGCGTCACGCGCAGCCCGGCGTCCGCCGCCGCCTGGATCAGGACGCGTCCCATCGCGTTGGGATCCTCGTACGGATGCCCGCCGCTTCGGTGGTGCAGGTAGTGGAACTCGCCCACGCAGCTCACCCCGGCCAGTGCCATCTCGGCGTACACGGCGCGCGCGAGCCGGAAATAGCTGTCGGGCTCCAGCCGCGCCGCGACCTCATACATCCGCTCACGCCAGGTCCAGAACGTGCCGCGGCCCGCCTGGGTGGTGGCCCGCAGGGCACGGTGGAAGGCGTGGGAGTGCGCGTTGGCGAAGCCGGGCAGTGTCAGGCCGCGCAGGCGTATGGCGTCGGATGGGGTGAAAGAGGTGCTGGGGACGACGGAGGTAAAGCGTTCGCCGTCGGCCTCGATCAGCACGTCGCGGCGCACGCCCTGGCCGGGGAGCCAGGCGAGATCGGCGTGCCAGCGTCTCATTCTCGAGCCAGGTCCTCGAGCACCGCGGCGAGCGCACGGACGCCGGCCTCGCAGTCGGCCATCTCGGCGTGCTCGGCGGGCGAGTGCGAGACGCCAGTGGGGTTGCGCACGAACAGCATGGCCGTCGGCAGCCGCGCGGCGAGAACCCCGGCGTCGTGCCCGGCCCCGGTAGGCAGCACCGGAGCCGCGACTCCGGCCGCGGCGAGAACCCCCGCAATCCGCTGCCGCAGCGCCTCGTCGAAACGGACAACCGGGGTGTACGACTCCTGCCGCGCGCCGAAGGTAACTCCGTGCGCCGTCGAAGCCCTCTCCGACACCGACCGGACGGTGCTCACGGTCTTGTCCAGCCTGGCTTCGTCCGGCGCCCTGGCGTCGAGCCAGGCCCGCACCAACGAGCAGACCCCGTTGGAGCCGCCCGGCTCGGCGATGACCTTGCCGAACGTGGCCAGCGCGCCGTTCTCGGCGGCGGCGTGGCGGGCCGCGAGCACGGCGCGCGCGTAGACGATCATCGGATCCCGGCGATCGGCGAACCTGGCCGTGCCCGCGTGATCGGCGCGTCCGGCGAAATCCAGGCGCCATCGCCCGTGCGGCCAGATCCCCTGGGCGACGCCGAGCGCGCTGCCGATCGGGCCGAGCGCGCGGCCCTGCTCGACGTGCAGCTCGACGAAGGCGCCGATACCGGACAGCCGCTCCTCGTCCGGGCCGACCAGGGCCGGGTCGTGGCCCGCGGCCGACATCGCCTCGGCGAGCGTGACGCCTGCGTCGTCGGTGAGCGCGCGCGCCTGGTCCGGCTTGATGGTACCGGCGAGCAGGCGGCTGCCCAGGCAGGGGACGCCGAACCGCGCGCCTTCTTCCTCGGTGAAGGCGGCAAGCACCACCGTCCGTTCGGGATAAAAGTTCTTTTCCTTGAGAAGGTCCACGGCGGCCAGCGCGGAGACGACGCCCAGCGCCCCGTCAAAGCCCCCGCCGTCTGGCACGGAATCCAGGTGGCTGCCGGTGGCGATGGCGTCCGCTCCCGGCGGACCCCACCAGGCCCAGAGGTTGCCGTTGTGATCTGACTCGACGGCCAGGCCGCGTTTTTCCGCCTGGGCGGTGAACCAGGCGCGGCAGGCTGCATCGGCCTGGGTCCAGGAGTAGCGGCGGTAGCCGCCGGTGGCGGGGTCGCGGCCGAGCGGCTCCAGCTCGTGCCACAGATCGGCGAACGTCATCCCTGGGCCATCGGGATCTGGACGCCGCGCTCTCGGGCGACGGTCTCGGCTTTTTCGTAGCCGGCGTCGGCGTGCCTGAGTACGCCCATGCCGGGGTCGTTGATGAGGACCCGTTCGAGTTTGCGGCCGGCTTGTTCGGTCCCGTCGGCGACGCAGACCTGGCCCGCGTGGATGGAGCGGCCGATGCCCACGCCGCCGCCGTGGTGAATGGACACCCAGGACGCACCGGAGGCGGTATTGACCAGCGCATTCAGCAGCGGCCAGTCGGCGATGGCGTCGGAGCCGTCCGCCATGGCCTCGGTTTCCCTGTACGGCGAGGCGACCGAGCCGCAGTCCAGGTGGTCGCGCCCGAGCACGACCGGGGCTTGCAGCTCGCCGTTTTTGACCATGTCGTTGAAGCGCAGGCCGGCCAGGTGCCGCTCGCCGTAGCCGAGCCAGCAGATCCGGGCCGGCAGCCCCTGGAAGTGAACCTTCTCTTCGGCCAGTCTTATCCAGCGGGCCAGCGACTGATTGCCCGGGAACAAGTCGAGGATGGCCTGATCGGTGGCGGCGATGTCCTTCGGGTCGCCGGACAGGGCCGCCCAGCGGAACGGGCCCTTGCCCTCGCAGAACAGCGGCCTGATGTAGGCGGGCACGAAGCCGGGGAACGCGAAGGCCCGGTCGAACCCGGCCAGCTCGGCCTCGCCGCGGATGGAGTTGCCGTAGTCGAAGACCTCGGCGCCGCGGTCGAGGAAGCCGACCATCGCGGCGACCTGGACGGCCATTGACTCGCGGGCACGCGCGGTGAAGCCCGCCGGGTCTTCGGCGCGCAGCGCGGCCATGTCCTCGAACCTGACGCCCCGGGGGAGGTAGGTCAGCGGGTCATGCGCGGAAGTCTGGTCGGTGACGATGTCGATAGGCGCGCTCATGTTGAGCAGGCTCGGGAACACGTCGGCCGCGTTGCCGAGCAAGCCGATGGACAGAGCCTGGCCTTTGTCCCTGGCGGCGACAGCCCGCTCGATGGCGTCATCGATGTCGTCGGCCTGCTCATCGAGGTAGCCGTACTCGATCCGCCGGGTGATCCTGGACTGGTCGCACTCGACGCAGATGACCACGCCGCCGTTCATGGTCACGGCCAGCGGCTGCGCGCCGCCCATGCCGCCCAGCCCGCCGGTCAGCGTGATCGTGCCGTGGAGCGACCCGCCGAAGCGCTTGGCCGCGATCGCGGCGAAGGTTTCATAGGTGCCCTGCAGGATGCCCTGGGTGCCGATGTAGATCCAGGAGCCGGCGGTCATCTGGCCGTACATGGTCAGGCCGAGCTGCTCGAGCCGCCGGAACTCCTCCCAGGTGGCCCACTGCGGGACCAGGTTGGAGTTGGCGATGAGCACCCGCGGCGCCCACTCGTGCGTTCTCAGCACGCCGACGGGCTTACCGGACTGGACCAGCATCGTCTCGTCGTTCTGGAGGCCTTGGAGCGTTCTGATGATCGCGGCGTAGGCGTCCCAGCTGCGGGCGGCGCGGCCGGAGCCGCCGTAGACGATGAGCTGGTCGGGATGTTCGGCCACTTCGGGGTCGAGGTTGTTCATCAGCATGCGCATCGCGCCTTCTTGCGCCCATCCCTGGCAGGTGAGCTGGGAGCCGCGAGGCGCGCGTACCGGTTCGTGGTTCATCGGCGGCGGTCCTGGTTGCGGTGAATCATGTGCCCATCATTCCCCCCGGGCTCGGGAATGACGCAAGGGGTGGATACGACCCAGTGGAAATCCTGGA
>JASHVM010000093.1:0-3000 GCA_030044595.1 Streptosporangiaceae bacterium | reverse complement strand
GCGATCCCGGGGACCATGTCGTCGTACAGGTCCTGCATGATCCCGAGGATTCCGATGCGCGGCTTGGGTCTGGTCCGGATCTCCTCAGCGGACATCACGATCACTCCTTATCTAGGGACCTCAACGCTGGCCGTAGTGGTTCTGGTAGCGGGCGTACAGCGCGTCCACCTGGTCCGCGGGCAGCGGCGCCGGCTCGCCGTAGGCGCGCGCCAGGTGCACGGTCCGCGCCGCGTCCTCGCACATCACGGCGGCCTTCACCGCGTCGCGCGCGGTGCCGCCGATGGTGAACACGCCATGGCTGCGCATCAGCACGGCCGGGGAACGGTGCCCGGCCAGCGTGGCGACCACCCCCCGGCCGATCTCGTCGCTGCCGATCAGCGCGAACGGGCCGACCGGGATCTCGCCGCCGAACTCGTCAGCCATCGCGGTGATCACGCACGGGATGGCCTCGCCGCGCGCGGCCCAGGCGGTCGCGTACGTGGAATGCGTGTGCACCACGCCGCCGACCTCGGGCAGGTGCCGGTAGATGTAGGCGTGCGTGGCGGCGTCGCTGGAGGGCATCAGCCCGTCGGCCGACACGGGCTTGCCGTCCAGGTCGCAGACGACCATCGACTCCGGGGTCAGGTCGTCGTAGGAGACGCCGCTGGGCTTGATCACCATGAGTTCCGCAGACCCGGGAACGCGCGCCGACACGTTGCCCGACGTCCAGGCCACCAGGCCGTTGCGGACCAGCTCGCCGTGCAGCGCCCACACGGTCTCGCGCAGCAGCGTGACCTCGGGGCTCATCGCGAGCCGCCTTCCAGCACGCGGTCGCGGATGGCCCGCAGCCGGTACATGACCTCGTTGGCGCCTCGCCCGAAGTAGTCGTGCAGCCGCACATACTCGGCGTACAGCTCGTCGTAGACGTCCGCGCGGGCCCGGTCCGGCCGGTAGACGTCCCGGTTGACCCGGCCCATGGCGCTGGCCGCGGCGGGTACGTCCGGATAGGCGCCCGCCGCGACCGCGGCATGGATAGCAGAGCCGAGCGCCGGCCCCTGCTCTGATCCGATCACGCTGAGCGGGCGCCGGGTGACGTCGGCGTAGATATGCATGATCGGGGCGCTCTTGATCAGGCCGCCCGCCATCACGAGCTCGGTCACGGGCACGCCCGCCGCGTCGAACGTCTCGATGATCAGCCGGGTGCCGAACGCGGTGGCTTCGATCAGCGCCCGGTAGATCTCCGGGGCCGTGGTGGCCAGCGTCAGGCCCACGATGACGCCGGACAGGCCCGCGTCCACGAGCACGGAGCGGTTCCCGTTCTCCCAGTCCAGCGCGACCAGCCCGTGCGCGCCCGGCGGCTGCGCGGCCGCCATCTCGTCCAGGAGCTGCGGCAGTGGCACGCCGCGACGGCGCGCCTGCTCGGCGAACTCGCCTGGCACCCCGTTCTGGGTGAACCAGGCGAAGATGTCGCCTACCCCGCTCTGCCCCGCCTCGCAACCCCACAGGCCGGCGACGATGCCGCCGTCCACGACCCCGCACATGCCCGGCACCTCGGCCAGGTGGGTGCCGTTCATCACGTGGCAGGTGGAGGTGCCCATGATCGCCACCATGGTGCCCGGCGCGCACGAGCCCGCCGCGGGCAGCGTGACGTGCGCGTCCACATTGCCCACCGCGACCGGGATGCCCTCGCGCAGGCCGGTCAGCGCGGCCGCGGCGGGAGTCAGCCGCCCGGCCAGGCCGCCGAGCGGGGAAATCGGATGGGCCAGCTTGTCGGCGGCGAAGGAGGCGAAGCGCGGGTCCAGCGCAGCCAGGTAGTCCCGGGACGGGTACTGCCCGTCCTGGAAGATGCCCTTGTACCCGGCGGTGCACGCGTTGCGGGTCTCGGTCCCGCACAGCTGCCAGATGATCCAGTCGGCGGCCTCGATCCACCGGCCAGCGCGCTGGTAGATCTCGGGATCCTCGTCGAGTACCTGGAGCGCCTTGGCGAACTGCCACTCCGAGGAGATCTTCCCGCCGTAGCGGTTGATCCACTTCTCGTGGCGCTCGTGCGCGGCGGCATTGATCCGGTCCGCCTGCGGCTGGGCGGCGTGATGCTTCCACAGCTTGGGATAGGCGTGCGGGCGGCCGGCCAGGTCGGGGAGCTGGCAGAGCGGCGTTCCGTCGGCGAGCGCCGGGATGCAGGTGGACGCGGTGAAGTCGGTAGCCACGCCGATCACCTGGCCCGGGTCGATCCCCGCGTCCCTGATCGCCGCCGGGACGACCAGGCCCAGTGCCTCGGTGTAGTCGCCGGGATCCTGCAGCGCCCAATCGGGCGGCAGCTCCCGCCCGCGCAGTTCACGGTCGATCACGCCGTGCGCGTACTCGCCGACGGCGGTGCCCGCCTCGGCGCCGTCGCTGACCCGGACCACCAGGGCGCGTGCCGACAACGTGCCGAAGTCCACGCCCACCACGTAGGCGTCGCGGCCCGGGGGAGCGGCATCCTTGTTAGCGCTAACATCCATCTGTCCGCCTTATCCTACGTTTGCTAGCGTGAATTCTTGCCTCGGCCCCGCCGGTCAGCGCCCCGGCGGCCCTGCGGCGCTGGCCCTGATGATCAGCTCCGGCGCGATCCGCACCCGAAGGCCCGTCTCGATCGCGCCCGACATCCGCTCGATGAGCGTGCTCAGCGCCCGCCGGCCCACCTCGCCGAAGTCCTGCCGGACCGTGCTGAGCGGCGGCGTGTAGAAACCCGCATCGGGGATGTCGTCGAAACCCACGATGCTCACGTCACGCGGGACCCGCAGCCCCTGCTCGGCCAGGGCCCGCATGACTCCGAGCGCCATCGTGTCGTTCCCGCAGAACACTGCGGTGAGCTCGGGATCGCTGGCCAGCTGGCGGCCCATCTCGTAGCCGGATGAGGCCGACCAGTCGCCGACCAGGACAGCGGGTTCCGGCGCCCCGGCCTCTTTCAGGGCGCGCCGCCAGCCGTCCACCCGTTCCTGCGCGTCGAGGTGGGCCGAGGTCCCGGCGACGTGGTGCACG
>JASHVM010000092.1:0-5091 GCA_030044595.1 Streptosporangiaceae bacterium | reverse complement strand
ACGCCGGCGGTTCCCTTACTCGGGCACAGGTTCGCGGAGGATCGGCTGGTACACCGCAAGGATGTTGCCTGAGCCTGCCCACGTCCGGGTAGACAGCAGCTTGAGCGAGACCGGCGGGCGACCCGTGAACAGCGGAATCCCCGCGCCCGCGATCACCGGGAAAATGGTTAGGTGCAACTCGTCCACCAGGTCGTGGACGAGCAGGTCGTTCCACAGCTGCCGGCTCAGCTGCAGCAGGATGGGGCGCCCGGGCCGCGCCTTGAGCGCGGCGATCTGCGCGTACAGGTCCGCGCCGCGGATGATGTGGGTGGTGTCCTGCCACGGCGCCAGGTCCTCCGGGGCGATGGTGTCGGAGACGACGTACTTGTCCGTGGCGCGGATGAGCTCAGCGAACTCGCGCCGGATCGCCGTACCGCCGGGGATGTCCGGATAGGACACCCAGTAGTCCTTGTTAGCCAGGAACGACGTACGCCCGCTGAGGATCAGCGTGTCGGCGCTGCGCAGCAGCTCGGTGTTGTACTCATCGAACGCCTCGTTCGCGCCGTAGCCCTCGTAGAAGTAGTCGAAGAACCGGCCGAACGTCTTGTCGGCCGACTCGTAGTAGCCGTCCAGCGTCTGGAAGTTGCTGACGATCAGCTTCCGCATGCGGGCCAGGGTAGCTGGCGCCTATCGGCCAGCCTGGCCGGGGCCTGCGCCGGCCTGCTGCTGGCGTCGGCTGATTCGCCAGGATGGCCTCCAGTCCGGGAGGATCACGGTGTCACGCCAGATCCGTTTCGTAACGAGAGGCCATCGTAGATACTGACCACGAGGAAGGCACGTCATGAGACCACACTGGCGCATTCCCGTCGGGCTGCACACGGCCTCGGTCCGGCTGCCGGTCGAGGGTGAGCTGTCGACGTTCGACGGCGCGACCGGATGGCTCAACTCCCCGCCGCTGACCGTGGCCGGGCTGCGCGGGAAGGTGGTCCTGGTCGACTTCTGGACGTACAGCTGCATCAACTGGTTGCGGCAGCTGCCCTACGTCCGCGCGTGGGCCGAGAAATACTCCAGCCAGGGGCTGGTGGTGATCGGCGTGCACACACCGGAGTTCGGCTTCGAGCACGACGCCGATAACGTTCGCCGGGCCGTGCAGGACACGCGCGTCAGCTACCCGGTCGCGCTCGACAGCGATTACGCGATCTGGCGGGCCTTCGACAACTACTACTGGCCCGCGCTGTACTTCGCCGACGCGCAAGGGCAGATCCGCCATCACCACTTCGGCGAGGGCGAATACCGGCAGTCGGAAATGGCCATCCAGCAGCTGCTGGCCGAGGCCGGAGCCGGCGGCATCGGCCAGGGGGTGGTGTCCCCCGACGCCCGCGGGCCGGAAGCCGCCGCCGACTGGGACAGCCTGAGATCACCGGAAAACTACGTCGGCTACGAGCGCACCGAGAACTTCGCCTCGCCCGGCGGCGTGGTGCCGGACCAGCCCCACGCCTATGAGACCCCAGCCCAGCTGCGGCTCAACCACTGGGCGCTGTCCGGGACCTGGACGGCGGGCGAGCAGGCCGCCACGGCGACGCAGGCCGGCGGGCAGATCGCCTACCGCTTCCACGCCCGCGACCTCCACCTGGTCATGGGGCCGGCGGTACCGGGAACCCCGGTGCGGTACCGGGTGCTCATCGACGGGCAGCCGCCCGGCCCCGCGCACGGAACCGACACGGACGACCAGGGCGACGGCACGCTCACCGAACCGCGGCTGCACCAGCTGATCCGCCAGCCCGGACCCGTCGCCGACCGTACCTTCGAGATCACCTTCCCCGACCCCGGGGCCCGGGCCTACTCGTTCACCTTCGGCTAGCGCCTCCTCACCACGGTCCGCTCAGGCTCGCGGCTTGTTCACGTCGAGCGGGACGGACTCGGCGGTGATCACCTCGAGCGATGTAGCCTCCGCGGGCGTGGTGGCGTTCAAGGTCCAGTCGGCCAGCACCCGCGTCCGGTTACCGGACATGGCGAACAGGTGGTAGGCCCTGGTGAGGACGCCGGCGGTCGGCCCGGACAGCGGGATGTGCAGCGGGTTGGCGGCGCCGGCCAGTCCGCCCAGGTCGACCAGGAAGCCCAGATCGTCGTGCTTATACGGCTCGGCCGTGCCCGTGCCGAACGAGGCGGCGACGTTCCGCGCGACCCGCTTACCCTGCCGCTGCGCGTGCTGCGCGGTCATGCCGCAGATCTGCCCCGGGCGAGTCAGGTCCGGTACCGCGGCGCAGTCGCCGCAGGCGAAGACGTTCGGGTTTCCGGGCACGGCCATGTACTCGGTGACCTCCAGCCGCCCTCGGTTGGTGGCCAAGCTGAGGCCGTCCACCGGATCGGGGCGGACGCCCACGCACCAGATCAGCGACCGGGTGACTACCTTGTCCCCCGTGGTCAGCTGCACCGAGTTTTCCAGGGCCTCGGCGACCGACTCGCCGGTCAGCACCTCGACGCCGCGCCGCCGCAGCACTCGTTCGGCGGTCCTGGACAGCCGCGGGTCCAGCCCGGCCAGCAGCCGCGGCCCCAGGTCCAGCAGCATCCACCGGATCTCCTGACCGGCCAGGCCGGGCAGCGCCCGGGCCAGCCGGGTGGTCAGCAGCTGGCCGTGCGCGGTGACTTCGGTGCCGGTGTAGCCCCCGCCGACCACCACGAAGGTGCAGCGCGCCGATCGCTCCGCGGGGTCGGTGGCCACCGCGGCCAGCTCGAGCTGGCGGATGATGTGGTCGCGCAGGTACATGGCCTCGGCGATGCTGCGGAACCCGTGCGCGTAATCGGCCACACCCGGGATCGGCAGCAGCTTGTTCACGCTGCCTGAGGTCAGGATGAGCCGGTCGTAGCCAACCTGGCCGGACGAGCCCTCCGGGCCGTCCCAGCTCACCACCTGCTTTTCCAGGTCGACGTGGTTCACCGTGCCGAGTACGAACCGCATCCGGCGCAGCCGCGCGGGCAGCGAGACACGGAGGTGCCGCGGCTCCACCAGGCCGCCCGATACCTGCGGCAACAGCGGAAGATACAGGAAGTAGTCCGTGGAGTTGATCACCACGATCTCGGTCGTGGCTCCGACCAGCCGGGACAATTCCCGCGCGGCGTTGAAGCCAGCGAAGCCCGCCCCGACGATTACTACGCGGTGCTCTTTTTGCGACCCCGCCATCTACGATCACGCCTCCGACTGGTCGAGATCGATGAGCGCGATTCCGATATCGGGGCGCAGCACCTTGCGCAGCTGCGCGGGCGTCTCGGTCACGATGACCTCTAGCGTCGGGAACACCCGCCCCTCCAGCAGATGGCCTCCGCGCGTCGTGCCGTCCGACAGGCCGAGCACCGCGTGTACGTGCAGAATGGGGCCGTCCTGACCCGAGGCGACGTCGCCGAGCAGCGACAGGACCTCGCACTGCTCGTTCACGTTGATGCGGCGGTAGTCCCTGGCCGCGCGGTCGAACCAGCCGACGACGGCATGCTCGAAGGCGCCGACGGCGGTGATCTGCGCGGCTTCCAGCTGCTCCGAGCGGGCGAACTGGGTCAGGGCGGAGACCGCCTCGTCACCCGGGTCGCACACCACTACGTAGGTGACGACATCTGCGTCCTCGACGACCTTAGCTTTCACCGCTAGCTCCTCCACGAAGGCCCGCACGTGTTGATCTGGACCCCGGTGCCGATCAGGGTCTGACCCGGGCGCGATTGCGACACCTCAAGTATGACCGCGGGGACCGGGACCAGTTTCGGGCGCCGGCCTCGACTGGTCCGGGAAGCGAAGACCCCTGCAGGACCGGCGAGCGGCATCACGTCTGCGCCGCAGGGCCGGATCCATCCCGGGGTAGCGCCGGGGCTTGGCGGGTATCTGATCAGTGCTCGGTGCGGCTGTCGAGGGCGCGGCGGAGCAGGAACTCAATCGGGGCGCTGGTGCTACGCGGTTCGTCACGGCCACCGGGCCAGCGCGTCGCGGACGGCCGGGTCCGGCCGCAGCCGGAGGCTCTTGCGCTGGCTTCGGCCGCTCGAAGCTGTATTTCAGTTGACATCGCTGATATTAACAATCTATCATTGTGATATCAATTTATAGCGTATCGGCCCGCCGCGTGGCGGGAGGCAAGCGATCCGCCCGCACGGGTGGCCAGCGGACAGGAAGGCGGAGATGGGCGAGCCAAGCATCTACGTACGCGGACTGCGCAAGAGTTTCGGGGCGAAGGAGGCGGTGGCCGGGGTCGATCTGGACATTGCCGCGGGGTCCCTGGCCGGGCTGGTCGGGCCGAACGGGGCGGGCAAGACCACATCGCTGTCGATGATGACCGGCCTGCTGCGACCGGACGGCGGCCGGATCCTGATCAACGGGATCGACGTATGGGCCGACCCGCCGGCCGCCAAGGCGATCATCGGGGTGGTGCCGGCCGAGGCCCAGCTGTTCGAGCGGCTCAGTGGCGAGGAACTGCTGGAATACGCCGGACGGCTGCGCAGCATGCCGGCTGGCGAGGCACGCTCCCGGGCGGCACAGCTGCTGGACGTGCTGGACCTGGCCGCGGACGCGAAGCGGCTGGTCGCGGACTACTCGACCGGCATGCGCAAGAAGGCCATGCTCGGCTGCGCCCTGATCCACAACCCTTCGGTGCTGTTCTTGGACGAGCCGCTCGAAGGCGTCGATCCGGTCTCCGCCGACGTGATCCGTCGCTTGCTGACCCGCTTCGTCGCATCCGGCTCCACGGTCCTGTTCTCCAGCCACGTCATGGAACTGGTCGAGCAGATCTGCGATCACGTCTCCGTGATCGACAAGGGCCACATCGTGGCCACCGGCACCATCGACGAAGTACGGGGCGGCAAGACCCTGCAGCAGGCGTTCATCGACCTGGTCGGCCCGCGGGCGAGCGGTGAGGAGGGGCTGTCATGGCTCGGCTCTTCGTCCAGCTGAAACTGCGCCAGCTGCGCAACGCGCTGATCGGGTCGACCGCGGCCAGGGTGTCCTTCATCGTGAGCACGATCTTCGCCGTCCTGTTCGCGGTCGGCATCTTCATCGTGCTGGCCCTCTTCCGCGGCACGTACTCGGTGGAGCTGACCAGCGTGGTCTTCACCTCGATCGCGTTCGGATGGCTGTTC
>JASHVM010000091.1:0-4818 GCA_030044595.1 Streptosporangiaceae bacterium | reverse complement strand
TCACCGACCTGGCCGGCGTCGGTGCTCTCGCGGCCGTGCTGGCCAGCGGGGCTGGCGTCGGCGCCCGTCCGCTCCCCCCGGCAGTGCTGGCCTTCGCCGCGCTGCTGACCTTGACCATGCTTGATATCGCCGCGCCGCTGGCCGCGGCCGGGCCTGCCGCCGGGCAGGCCCTCGCCGCCTGGCGGCGGCTCACCGAGACCGGCGTGCTGGGCGATCACCAGCCACCCGCCGCGCCGGCCCCTGGTATGCACGAGGTCTCGGACGCCGCAGTCCATCCTCCCGCCGGGCAGCCCGGCCGGCGGCGTGAATGCGCCTGGGCCTGCGGCCGGATCGAGATCCGCGGCATGGTCGCCGGGCTGGGTGACCAGCCCGCGATCTCCATCGGCCGGCTGGACCTGCCGGCCGGCGGCCTTATCGTCCTGACGGGCCCGTCCGGGGCGGGTAAGTCGACGCTGCTGCAGGTCCTGGCGGGCCAGCTTACCCCCATGGCCGGCTCGGTCCGCGTCGGCGGTGCCGATCCCCACGCCGTCGGCTACACCGAGCTCGTCGCCCACGTCACCCCGGTAGAACAGGACAGCCAGCTGCTCAGCGGCACCGTCGCAGATAACCTGCGGCTGGCCTGCCCGGACGCCCGGGCCGATGAGCTGCTGGATGCGCTGCGCGTAGCCGCGCTGGCCGACGACGTGCCCCTGTCGGCCAGGCTCGGTCCCGGCGGCGAGGGCCTGTCCGGCGGGCAGCGGCGCCGGCTCGCTGTCGCTCAGGCCTACCTGCGCCGGCCGGGCCTGCTGCTGCTCGACGAGCCGACCGAGGGCCTAGACCGCGGCACAGCCCGCACGATGCTATCTAACCTCCGCTCGGCGCTGCCCGGCACGACCATCGTCGCCGCCATCCACGACCGCACGCTGGACCACCTCCCCGTGCCTGCGGACCTGACGATCCGCCTCGACAGGGGTCGGGTCCTCGGCTGAACCCGGGGGAGACCGCGTGACAGGAGATACGCGTCTGCGAGCGGATGCGCAAGGATCCGTCGGCAGTGTGCCGGAGGCTGATGTGAGGATGCCGGTACGACCATCATTCCCGCTACCAGAAAGACCCGGCGACATGACTGACATGCTGGGCAAGACCCTAGGCACCGATCGGAGATCTGTCATGGCCTACGGGCACGCCGAACGAAACCTCGCCCTCATCCGCCAGCTCGAAGCCGAAACCAGCCGGCTGCTCGAGAGCCTGGACCGGCCGGACGCCAAGCGGGCAGCCTGCCGGCACGAGGGGACCGCGAGCACCGCCGCCGCCGATGCCGACTAAGCGCGCGGTCGGTAAGCAGCTGCTCCCGCCTCTAGGCGACCGGTTCAGCGCTCGACGCGGGCGCGGCGTCTGGCGGTGACCATCGCGACGGCCGTGCCGAGCAGGACGCTGATCGACACAGCCACTGTGGTGAGTACCGCCACGATCCAGGCGGCAGTCCGCGGTAGGCGGCCCTGGGCAGCCACCTGCTCCCAGTCGGGCATGCCCTGGTCCGGGTAGAGGCGGCCGAATATGCTGAACATCGCGCCCACTCGAGGGTCTGACCGGCACAGGCCAGCCCCGATCAGGCGAAGCTGCCGCTGCTGGCGGCAACTGAGGCTCATTGCGTACTCCTGACTTGCGGCCCGCCGTCGCAGGCTGGGTACAGGCCTCGGTGGGCGGGAGGCCGGGACCCGCACGCATGCGGTCAGCGAGTGGCTCGGCCCGCGGTGTGCTGACTGGCCTCGGCCCGGCAGGCGCTTCCGTTCTCGCGGTCAGCCTCGGTCACGGCGGGGTGAACGAGCGTCACCTCATCGGAGTGATTCGATGCCGGCGCATTCGCTGGCGTCTCGGCCCGGCCGCGGTTGCCATCGACAGGCTCATCGTGGGCTGCGCGCGGAACGTGCGTGGTCATGGTGACCGGATACGCCATGGCCGGCACATCCCTGCCGCGGAAGTGATACCACGTCTCGTTCTGTAGAAGAGATTTTAAATGTCCGAACGGGCCGTGGTATTACGATCCACCTGCGGAAATGCGGTCACCGTCACATGGAAAACCAGGAAATCAGGTTCCCGTATCCCCGCCGCTGATTGCGGCTGTTCGCCGAATTCCCGTCCACATGCGGCTGCCGACGATGACGAGCGAGGTGGGAGCGCCTGTGACGCTGACGCTGGCCGTCACCTGATCGGATCGCAAGTCGATCCGCGAGATGGTGCCGAAGTCCTGTCGGCGACCCAAACCGAACCGGGCCGCGGCGCCTGCGGGTCAGCGCCGGTGCACCTGCCTGGTCAGGCGGCTGGCCGGCCGCGGACAGCCGCCGGTCGCGGCGGCGAGCAGGCCGCGGTCGGTGAGATCACGTGAACCGGGTGATGCTTGTTCACCCTGGCCGGCCCAATCCTGGCAGGCAAGGAGCAGAAGAAAGCGAGGAGGAACGATGGAACCGCCTATCACCGGTCACGATGCCATCAGCCACGACGACCTGCTCGTACACAACTGGCGCGTGTCCCAGCTCACGCGTCTGGGCATTCCCGGGTCACTGGCCGAGATCTATGCCGACCGCATTGACTGGCATCAGGTCGCCCGGCTGGTGCGGCATGGCTGCCCGCCGCATCTCGCCTTGCGCATCGCCCGCTGATGTCAGCCGCGAGGACCGGCCGCGATGACCGTACACATGAACTGGCGTGAGGATGCCGCCTGCCGCGACGCAGATCCGGAACTGTTCTTCCCAATTAGCACGGCCGCGGCCGCGCTGCGTCAGACGGAGGAGGCGAAACAGATCTGCCGAGGCTGCCCGGCGCAAATCCAGTGCCTGGCCTGGGCGCTGGAGAACGGCGTCACCGACGGTGTGTGGGGAGGCGCCACGCCAGGCGAGCGGCGGGTCATCCGGAGCCTATCCAGAAAACGACAACCACTAAGGCAGGTGGCGATGCCGGGAGTTATCACCCAGCAGAGCGCCGAGAACATGGCATCCGTGCGTCGGCTGCTGCGGGAAAAGCAGCCCGGATTCTCCGCGGCATTGGAAATGGCCCTGATGCTGGTGGGACTAGAGATAACCTCGCCTGAAATGCCGGGCCAGATCAGCGTTTCAGTCAGTTCATGACCCGGAGTCACGTGCCGCTGGTAGCAGAAGACCTCGTCCGCGCCGTCTCCGGTCACCGCAGCATCCGTACCGCGGTACAGCCAGCCGGGATGCGCAACGTCCAGGTACATGGCGGGTTCGCCCGCGACTTTGCCACCGCCAATGGCCAAAGGGTCATGGTGGCCGCCCCTACTCACCGGCAGTTCGCCGATCTGGCCAGGACGACCAGGCTCGTCGGCACCTTCGCCTTCCTGGAACGCCTGCTTAACGCGGACTTCTCCACCTGCGGCGACCTTTATACTCATCGAGCGGCCATCGCCACGCTGCTCGCGCCGTGGTTTGCCCGGCGCACCGTGGCCGATCTGGCCGCCGCGTTCGCGGGGACCTCGGTGCCGTGGACGCTCCTGCACGACCTCACCGGCCACCAGGAGTCCCGGCGCTGAGGCAGGAGAAGCGATGGCTCGCAGGATAACCCCAGCGTGACGAGTGCCATCAGTGCGATGATCCGTGTCATCTGTGCAGCTGGAGACGACGTTGCACCAGCGCAGGCTTCTCGTAATCCGTCGGCCGTGGGTTGGGGTTGTCGCTCATTGGCATGACCGCCTTGGTCGCGAGCACGATATCGTCACGGCGGCCGGCCAGCGCCTTGCCGACGATGACCTCGGACTCGCCGGCGGAGTAGACGTCGGCGGTGTCGACGAAGGTGATGCCGGCGTCAAGCGCACGGTGGATGACCCGGATGCTCTGATCGTGGTCCTTGGTGCCCCGCACGCCGAACATCATGGTGCCCAGGCACAGCTGGCTGACCCAGACCCCGGTGGTGCCGAGGCGTCGCTGCTCCATCGTCACTTCGTCTCCTCGATGGTCTCGGGCTCGCGCGGGTTCGCAGGGGATGCCTGCGCGCTCCAGCTGGCGAGGAAGTTCAGGGCCTGTTCGGAGGCGCTGTGGGGTTCGACGGTGTAGGTGATGATGGTCAGGCCGTGGTCTCCGGGCAGGGTGAGCGCTTCGCCGGTGAGTTCGAGCTCGCCGGCGGCGGGGTGGCGCAGGGTCTTGGTGGAGGTGGTGTGGAACTTCACGTTGTGGGCGGCCCACCAGGTGCGGAACTGTTCGCTGCGGGTCGACAGTTCACCGACCAGGTCGGTCAGGCTGCGGTCGTAGGGGTTGCGGCCAGCTTCGACGCGCAGGGCGGCGACGGAGTCGCGTGCGACGACGTCCCACTGGGTGTAGAAGTCGCGCGAGCGCGGGTCGAGGAAGAGGTAGCGGGCAAGGTTGAACCCGGCGGCGCCCTCGGCATAGAGGTCGGCGAACAGAGCCCGCCCGAGCCGGTTGGCGGCCAGGACATCCATGCGGGTGTTGCGGACGTAGGCTGGAGCGCTGATGCTGTCGAGGACGCGCAGCACACCCTCCCGTAGCCGGGGCGGGCTTGAGGAGCGGCGTGGCCTGCCAGCCCCGCGGCCGCCCGGCGCACTGCGCCCCGTATGGCCAGGTGCGCCGGCGATGGCGGCGAGGTCGAACAGGTGCGTCCTTTCGGCCTCGTCGAGTTGTAGGGCGCGCGCCAGCGCGTCGAGGATCGAGTCAGAGACGCCGGACAGGTTCCCCCGCTCCAGGCGCGTGTAGTAGTCGGTGCTCATGCCGGCCAGCATGGCGACCTCTTCGCGGCGCAGCCCCTTGACGCGGCGCCGGCCACCGTAGAGGGGGATCCCCGCCTGGCCGGGGGTAAGCCGGTCACGGCGGC
>JASHVM010000090.1:0-3734 GCA_030044595.1 Streptosporangiaceae bacterium | reverse complement strand
ACCGATGGCACTGATCATCGCACTGATGGCACTCCCCACACTGGGATTGCCTAGTGCGCCGGTCCACGAGCCGGTCCACGGCCGCGCCAACACTACAGCCAACTCGGCTACGCACCGTAACCGCGGCGGCCGGAGGACAGCCCGGCCGCCGCTACCCAGCTGGCCCTCCCCCGGCTTCTCGTTTCCCCGGCCGCAGGCGTCACGGTACATCCCCGATCACGGGCATCGGCGAACTCCACGCCCCGGCCGTCCGCACCTCGCCGACCTGGTCCCCGACACCGGCCGTCGACCCATGCGCCCAGGCAGAAATCAGCCGTCGTCACGGTCGAGACGGCAGAGCAGTCCGCGGCACTGGCATCCACCCCAGCTCCTCGTGATCGGTGCTGGTCATGCCTGGCATCTGGCCGCCGTCGATGAGCTGCTGCCGCCGCCAGGTATAGATCACCTGCGCGCTGATATCCAGGTCATGCGCGACCTGCGCGGCCGGCCGGCCCGCGGCCACCAGATCCAGGACCTTCCGCCGGAACTCCGCCGGATAACGCCTCGGCACACCGTCCTCCTCGGGTTGCTAGATGAGTGATCATCCAGCAACCCGACTCCGGAAAACCGGGGAACATCAGTCCCCGGACTCGCCGGGGCGATTCAGCCTGATCCAGCCGATCGAGGCGTGCCGGGATGCCTCGTCGCGGCGGTCCGGCCGGATCAGGTGCAGGCCGGTTCCGGTGACCAGGTCCTGGAAGTCCTGACCGGCGGAGCCCTTGTCGCTGATGAGGTTTGCGATTCTCCCGGCGGTTCGCACGGGTCGATGTTGCTGCCGTCAAACTGAGCTGGCTGCGCGGACAAATCGCGGCGGGCGACGGTGCTCACGGCGCTCTGGTGAGCGAACATGGGCATGGCTTATGAGAGCCCGGTCAGAGTTGACCTGAGCCAGCCGGGTCGCCGCGAGTACCGGAACGGCGATGTCTATGCGGCTGACCGGAAAGAAAAGAGAAGAGAAGAGAAGAGAGGGAGGGCAGCGTGATGACGAGACCCGGACTGGTGACGAGCCATCGCACTGCCGGCGGACCTGGTTCGGGTGGCTCAGCGCGTCACGAGGTGACCGATGCCGACACTGCGGCGGCGCTGGGCAGCGGCGACGTGCCGGTGCTCGCCACACCGCGGCTGATCGCGTGGATGGAGGCGGCGGCCGTGCGGTCCGCGGTACCGTTCCTCGGGCCGGACCAGACGACGGTCGGCACCGCCGTCCGCATCGAGCACCGCCGCGCTACCCCGGTGGGCGGCAGGGTCGAGATCACCGCCGCGCCGCCGCGCGACGCGGTCGGCCGACGGCTCACCTTCATCGTGCACGCGACCGACGACTCAGGACACCTCGTCGCGGCTGCCGTGATCGACCGCGCGATCGTCGACCGGCAGCGCTTCCTCGCGGCGGCATCAGACGCGGAGGCCAGCCACTGACACTGGCGCATGTCTTCACTGGCCGTCCGGGCGCATTGACCGGTTCGGTATCCACCGAGTGGTCGTGGCCGGCGGCGGGTTTGGCGGCCTTCGGGCGGTGATGGCGCTACGCCGCATGCCGGTCCAGGTCACGCTCGTCGACCGGCGGAATTTCCACCTCTTCCAGCCCTTGACATACCAGGTCGCGACCGGCGCGCTCTCGTCCGATGTTCCATCGTGCACGTCCCTAAAGGAATTAGGCCCGGGCTTCCACATCGGCGAATGCCCGCTCTAGGGCCGTGGGCAGGCCCGCTGTCGTTTGAACAGGACCCGGGCGGCCCGCGCGCCGAACCCCCCCGAAGCTGGGGCCGCCGGCGAACCGGCTGATCAAGTCGTCTCGGGAAATGCCGTGCGGCGACTCCCATGCCTCGAGCTGCCTGGAGTCGACCGGGTCGGTAGCTCCCGCGCTGCGTGGTCAGCGAGTTGCGGCAATCCCGCGTGATGCAGCAAGCTGGCCATGTACTGCCTGCTGTATTTCATGGTTGCAGTTTCCTTCAGGTCATGGACCCGGAAGGCACGCGCTCCACGTCGTTCGTGACGCGTAGACGCCGCGGATACGCCACGCGGTCTATGCTCGGCCTCGTCCCGTTGGAACTGCCAGTGCGCCGTTCCGGTGCGCGTGACCCGCACCACCCACTCGCGCTCGATGCGTACCGGCGGCCGATCGCAGCTGCCCCGAGATGCGGCCAGGCTATATCGTCTGGCACCGCCTCCTGCAGCCCTCGGACAGGAAGCTTGCCGGGCGCGACACCGCCGCTTGTAATCAGCCACTGGCCCGGCGTTGTTACTCCGATATGCGGTCGAGGACCGGACTCGGCCCGACGCTCACGATCAGGTCGCCCGGACCCAGACGCATCGCGTGGTCCGGGGCAGGAGAAAGCTCCGCGCCGGGCTGCTTTACCGCCAAGATCGACACGCCGGAGTAGCGGGCCAGCGCCTCGGCGATGGTGAGCCCGTCCAACCGCGAACCGGGGCGTACCAGCACCTCCTCTAGACGGAAGTCCGGTCCGAAGCCGAGCAGGTCGAGCATTTCCACCACAGACGGGCGCATCGCGAGCAGGGCCATGCGCCGCCCGCTCAGTCGGTAAGGGGAGATCACCTCATCCGCGCCGGCGCGGACCAGGTTCTCAGCCGAGCCCGGTCCCGAGGCCCGCGCGATGATCCGCAGCGACGGGCTGAGTGCCCGGGCGGTCAGTGTGATGTAGACGTTGGCCGCGTCCGAATCAACCGCGCACACCAGCCCGCGGGCCCGCTCGACACCTGCCGTCCGCAGCACCTGCTCGTCGCTGGGATCACCCAGGAGGTGCACTAGGTCCTGCTCAGCCAGCAGCGGCTCCAGGTCCGCCCTGGACTCAATCACCACGACCTCGCAGCCGGGCCCGCGCAATTCCTCGACGACGGCGCGTCCGACCCGCCCGTAGGCGCAAACGATGAAGTGGCCGGAAAGCCTGCCCAGCCGGCCGGTCATGCGTCGCCTCCTTACCCAGCGGGCGAGCTCGCCGGACGCGAGCACCTCGGTGCCCACGCCAATCGCAGTGAACAGCGCCGCCACCCCGACCAGGATCAGCGTGATGGTGAAGATCTTCGCACCGTCGCCGCGCGGTTCCGGGCTGCCGGTGCCGATAGTACTCAGCACCAGCACAGTCTGGTACACGGCACCGAGAACGCTGACCCGCTCGATGAGCAGGAAACCGGCAATGCCATAGCCCACAGCCGCCGCGACCAGAAGCAACGGCACCCGGAAGCGCGTCAGGAGCCGGTCGCTCGGGTGACGCACGCCTGATCACACCTTCCCGGCCCGGACAGCGGTCGGCGGCAGATCACCCGGGCCCGCACACCGCAGATTGCCCCCGACCACGTTCCTGAGCGTTACGCCTGGCATTCGCTGGCGCCAAGCACGATGCTGGATTCGGCGGTCAGCACGGTCCAGGCCTTCAGGTCATGCAGGTATTCCTGCGCGATGACATAGCTACCGCCCGCTAAAGCCGGATCCTCACCCGCGAAGATCCCGGAACAGATGCAGCCCGGCCGGACGCGGTATGCCGTAAAGCCGACCCCACAGCCCCGAACCGATGTCGGCCAGGCAGCATAGGCCATCCTCCGGAAGCCGGAATCCATCGGCCCGCTTGTAGCCTGCGACGCCGACCCGCGCGCCGCACACATCGTCCTCTGCTCCCGGACATGCCATGACCAAAAGGAGAACCGCCGCCCTGGCTGGCATCGCCAGCATCTCTCTCGGT
>JASHVM010000089.1:0-2808 GCA_030044595.1 Streptosporangiaceae bacterium | reverse complement strand
AAATCTGCTCACCTGGGAGATCTCCCGTGCGCTGGTGCCCCCGGCCCAGCAGGGCAAGAGCCAGCTTGCGCTGGATATCGTCCACAATCACCTCTTCCAGGTGACCGGCCTGGTCCTGACCGTCCTGATCTCCATCATCGGGATCCGGATGCTCGCCTACTGGTGGTCGTTCTTCGCCCATTCGGGCCGCTACCGGCGCCGGGTCCCGGTCACCACAGCCCAGCTGCGGGCCCTGGGCAAGCCGGTTCCCTTCGTCAAGGTGCAGTGGACCACCAAGGGCACCCTCGGCTCGACCGAGGTCATCCTGCGCGCCTTGCGCCAGCTCGAGGAACTGGCCGCCGAAGACCCCGCGTTCTACCGGGGCTTCCTGTTCCCCGAGGTCGTGACCGAGAACCGGGAGCAAGCCGAGCTGATCCGGTCGACGTTCCGCGGCAGCGTGATGAACGAGCCGTGGTGCGTGGTCACCCCGCCGGACTTCGAGACGGACAACCGCACCTACCTCAAGGCCAAGCAGATGCACTACCTGGTCGAGCTGCGTCGCCGCGGCTGGCAGCGCAAGCCCGGCCAGACGTTCATCGTGCACTTCGACGAGGACACGCTGATGCGGCCGGATGAGTTCCGCAAGATGCTCCGCGAGCTGACCTTCACTGACAAGAAGATCCTCACCGGCCCGATCTACTACCCGCTGGAATACGCCGACGCCACCCGGCTGTCCCGCACAACCGAGGCAAGTCGGCCGATCACCTGCTTCGAGTGCCGCCGTGTCATGGAGACCGGCCTGCCATTGCACGTCCACGGCAGCAACCTGGTGGTCGATGAGGCGCTGGAGAACGAGCTGGGCTGGGACATCGGCCTGTGTGGCGGCCAGCCGTACGTCGCCGAGGATTACGTCTTCGGCATGAACGCGTTTCTGCGGTTCGGCTCCGACGTGTTCGGCTGGCACGGCTGCGTCGCCCTGGAGCAGCCGCCGTTCAGTTTCAAGACCGTCTTCAACCAGCGCTATCGCTGGATCTTCGGCGTGCTGCAAGGCATGAGCGTCGACGTGAAGCTGCCCGCCTTCAAGCACCTGCCCTGGCGGACCCGCGCGAAGATCAAGTGGGGCACCCGGTACCGCATCCTGACCTTCGGCCTGGGCACGTTCGTCGGCGCGCTGTCGCTGGCCTACATCCCCTTCGCGCTGTACGTCGGGCTGACGGAGATGAAAGCCGGCCTTGACACGGGCATCCCGCCGGAGCTGACCGCCTGGTTCGCGCTGGTCGGGTTCATGTGGCTGGGCGCCAACATCATCGGCGCGTGGCTGAACGTGATGCACGCGGGCCTCGGCCGGGTCAAGAGGCTGACCGAGATCGCCTGGGCCGTGGTCGTCAGCCCCGTCGCCGGGATGATGGAGAACATGTCCGGCCTCAAGGCCATCGCCAGGTGGACGGCCGGACGGTGGTTCCCCCGCTGCCGCCAGTTCACCTGGAATCCCACCCCGAGCACCAAGACCGCCGATGACGTGGTCAACGGCCGCTCCGCCCAGGTTGCCCGGCCGCTGGCCGCGACCGTCGTGGAGGCCCCGGTGCCGTGGCGCTTCACCGACCGCGGGCACGTCCTGGCCCTGCTGGCGCCTGGCCTCGCCGCGCTGGTGATCGTCGGGATCTATATCGGCATGCCGCTGGTCATCACCGGCCAGCACATCGTCGGCCCGCACCCGATCCTGAGTCCGTCCCTGGTCGCCGCCGGCATCATCACGGCGGTGATGACGATCATGGGCCTGATCATCACCCGCACAGCCCGCCCGGCCCGCGTCAGGGATCGTCACGTCGTGACTGCTCCCGCTCCCGCTCCGATCCCGGCTCACCGCCTCGCCGAGCTGGCCGACGCCCCGACTCAGAGACTAATCGCCGTCCCCGCCCGGGAGCCTGTCAGCAATGGTGTCGGCATCAGCAATGGTGTCGGCAATGACGATAGCCAGTTCACCGAGAGCGATGTCTGGGAGCTGATGCACGAGCTAACCAGCGTCGGCGTGAGCGGAGGCCGGTCATTAGCCGGCGCGTCCTGGCTGTCGGCAGCCACCCCGACGACATCGAATGCGGCGTCGGGGCCAGCCTGCTCAAGCACATCGCCTGCGGGGACGAGGTAGTTGTCCTGGTCATCACCCACGGCGAGGCAGGCACTGAAATGCTGGAGGTCAGGCGGACGGAGGCTGAGGCAGCCGCTGCCTGGCTTGGTGCCAGCATCACCGTCGCTGACCTGCCCGACACCCTGGTCAGCGAGAAAGCCGCCATCGACGTCATCGAGGCCGTGGCCTTCGCATACGGCCCTGACATCGCCTACATCCACTCCGTCCATGACACCCACCAGGACCACCGCATCGTGGCCGTGGCCTCGCGGGTGGCGCTGCGGCGGGTCGGCAAGGTGTACGCCTACCAGTCGCCATCGGCGACAGCGGAATTCAGTCCGGCGAGGTTCACTAACGTCACGCTGACCCTCGACGCCAAGCTGGAGCTGCTGAGGTTCCACAAGAGCCAGGCGCACCGGCACTACATGCAGGCCGACTACGTGACCGCGAATGCTCGGTACTGGGGCGGACGGGGCGGAAACTGCCCGGCCGCGGAAGCGCTCGAAGTCATCGGCGATCGTGACTCTTCCGCTAGTGAGTTTTGACGTGGAGGACCATCGAGCAACCACCCCGCCGTCACCGCCAGGCCCTGTACGGCACACGCCTGGCAGGACTGCTCCGGCCGACGCTCGCGGCGCCCGTCCCTCAGCTTCCTAGTCCGGGAATAGCCAAGGAACCCCGGCAGGCCTTGAGAACGCGGGACG
>JASHVM010000088.1:0-13421 GCA_030044595.1 Streptosporangiaceae bacterium | reverse complement strand
ACCCCCGCCGCCTCGGCCAGCTCCTCCTGGGTCAGCCTGGCCTCAGCCCGCAGCCGCCGCAACAGCCCGGCAAACCTCAGCTCAGGCTCGGCCACCAGCCCGGCCTCCCCTCCCGGCCCGCCCGCCCCGGCCACCCCGCGCCGGACGGGAACACCTGCACAAACAGTACGCTCACCCGGCCGGCACGGCCATCTCCGCCACCTCCGGCCGACCGGGCGGCCGCAGCCCCCGGCTGACCCCGGACCCGGCCCGAAGCCAGCCGTCGCGCTGCTGGACGCCCGCCGCCGGGACCCGCACCCGCAGCCGCGGCCCGCACCACAACAGCTGCTGCGCGGGAATCTTGTGGGCTGTTCTGTGGGCGATTCCACGTGGTCAGCCCCCCCGCCAGTGCCGATCGTGGAACCAGCGCCGCTGGCCAGCCAGAACCTCTCCGGCAGATGACAGACAGAGGCCGATAGCCGGCCCCGGACAGGCAGGAGAAGACCATGTTCGCCAACCTCGAACTCGCCGTCCAGCTCGCGCGCGAGCACCAGCGCCAGCTGCGGGCCGACGCCAGCCAGCAGCGGCACCACCGAGGGCGTCCGGCACCTCGCATCCCGGGTACCGCTGCCAAGATCCTGCGCGGCCTGGCCGCCGCGCTCGCCCGGGACGGCGTGGCCGCCGCCGAGGCACCCGGCGCCAGCTGGCCAGCGCGCGTGCCCCGAGATGCCCCGAACGGCCATCAATAACCAACGATCGCCACCACCAGCCGCCTGCGAACTTGAAGCTAGCGCGGGCTTTGAACCCGCGAGCAACGCACGGGGACACTCTCGTAATGCGTAGGTCGCTGGACGGCGACGAGCACCAGGACCAGCAATATTTGGCATTATCCAGTCCACCGTGGACGGTGTACGTTCGGGACATGGAAGGACTTGCGGCCTCGGTCCTGCTGATTGCGATCTTGCTCGGCGTCCTGCTCGTGGCCGGGGGTCTCGTTTACCTGCTCGCGCAACGCCTGCGGCGGCGATCGCCGGAGCCGCCCAGGAAGCCAGTGAATCGGTGGCTTGGGATTGGAGGGATCCTCCTGGTCCTGCTCATCATCGGACTATGGGCGGGGATCAGGTCAGCCTCCAACCCCCACCCGCAGCCTGCGGGGCCGCTGGTCTGCCCGACCGGCGGCATCTGGGCCCCCATCCAGAGGCTTTGCCCGCCGCTATGAGGTAGCCAGGCCGGGTCCTGGGGGCGGTCCCGGCCAGTCTCCCCGAGAAGGGAGTTGCGAGATATACGCCCGCGCCGTCCCAAACCGCTGGAATCGCGCAGATCTAAACGGTGATGCCGCACGCAAACCATCGCGTCCTGTGGCAGGCGTCAATCCTAGTTGCGCAGCCGGGAGCTCCCCGCGACGATATGCGCATGCTGGACCCGGATTTCGTCCTGGATCAGGACGGCCGACAAAGGCTGACCACCCGGTTCGGCGCGGGAGTAGAGCAATGGTGCGCCGCACTGCCCGAGATGGTCGAGCTGTACCGCCTGCGCTGGCATCTCGAGCTGGAGAAGGCCTTGTCGGGCAACTCGTCCCGCGTGTTCGTCGGCAGGCAGCACGGGAAACGCGGGGTGGTCCTCAAGCTGACACCGGATCGGGCCATTGCCAAGGAGGAAGCTGTAGCACTCCGCGCCTGGGCGGGCACGCCGCACGTAGTAGACCTCATTGACGCTGACCTGGAGGCAGGAGCATTGCTCCTGGAGAAGATCGAGCCCGGGACCAAGGTCAGCGATGAACCAGAAATACCACCCGCCAGTGAAGTCGCCGAGCTGCTGACCGGCCTGCGGGAAACCTCCAAGTACGACAGCGGACAGCTGCCCACGATGGCCCAGGGCGTCGAGTCAATGTTCTCACGCATCGGCGGGCTGCTGAGTGACCCGCAGGTGAGCCCGCTAGTAGCTGCGCGACTCCTAGACGCTGGGTACCGAAAAGCCCGGGAGCTGGTCGGCAACGGCCCGCAGGGCCTGCTCCACGGAGACCTGCACGTGTCCAACATCCTCAGGGCCGAGCGAAGCCGGGGACTCGTCGCTATCGATCCCCGGCCAAGTGTCGGCGATCTCACGTTCGACGCGATCGACTGGACACTAGACCGGGTCACCAGCATTGACGAGGTCCACGAACGGATCGGGCGGCTAGGCAAGCTCGTCCCGGGCCTGGACCCTGGCAGGCTCTGGAGCTGGTGCCAGGCGACCACCGCGGCGCTCGCCATTCTCCGGCTACGCCGCCGACCGCCAGACGCCACCACACAACTTCTGCTGGAAATCGCATCCAACACTTGAACAGGGAGCAGGTGACGCGCGGACGACCTCAGCCGCCCGCTCCGCACACGGGCCAGGCGCCGATGCCCTGGCCGGCCAGGACCCGCTGGGCCACGGCGATCTGCTGGGCCGGGCTGGCTAGGTTCGCCGAGGAAGCGTACTGGCCGCCGCCGTAGGCGAGCCAGGTCTGCTCGGTGAACTGCAGGCCGCCGTAGAAGCCGTTGCCGGTGTCGGCGCTCCAGTCACCGCCGGACTCACACGCCGCGATGGCCGACCAGTTCACCCCGTCCGAGGATGCCGGGACCGGGGTGGCGGCCTGCGCGGGAGCGGCCGGACCTGCCTGCGGTGCGCTCGCCGGCGCCGCCGGGGCAGTACCCGGGATGGCGGCCAGCGCGGCACGGGCTATCCACGCCGCCACCTCGCCGCGGGCAGGCAGCCACAGCCGCTGGCCCGCGGCGATCACGCTCGGGTTGGCCACCTGGCGCCGGTTGGCCCACCACACGGCGGGCCAATCGGCCGCGCTGCCGTAGGCGTGCGCGGCGATCGCTGACAAGCTGTCGCCCGCCTGGACGGTGTAGCTGGCGGGGTCCTGGTGCGCTACCGGCTGCAGTGAAATCGTTACCGCCATTACCGCCTTCGCCATTCCGGCGGCAGGGATAATGAACATGTCGGGATTCCTCCTAAGGTTGGTCCGACAAAAGGTCCCGGCCTCGTGCTGCGAACACCTGGCCGGGACCGCCCTGGCTAGCGGGTGAAACCTGTGAAGGCCACCTCCTGCCTACGCTGGACGAGGATACGTTTAGATCGCATCAGGCTTCTCCTCTTTCTTCCTCTTCCTGTAGATCAGCTAGCCGTTTAGCAACGATAAGCACACTTATCTTCGGTCTTCAACGCGAATAGGCCAAGAATGCCCTGAATCGTGACTATTGCGAAGCCAGTTGATGGTGAGGTTCGTGGTCTTAACGAGATCAGCGTTTCTGGGGGTGGCCATGAGAATTGACCACTGCCGCGATCGCCGGTGGTCGGCGGTCAGCCGCCGCTTCACGGCGGACGGCGGGCATGCGGGGATTGCTGGCCGTTCGTCACTGCCACCGCGGCCCGGCCGCGACGCGCGGCGCCTGCGCGGGAAGGCTGCGGCGGCTGGTACGGCTGGGGCCTGTTCGGCTTTCTGATCAGGGCCAAGGTGATGATCGCGCACACGCTGCCGCCTACGGCGATCCACAGGCACACCGCGGTCATCTGGGACCCGAGGACAAAGACCAAGGCGGTGCGCGTCCACGCGGTGATCGCAGCGCTGGCGATGACCAGGCAGGAGAGCAACCGGATCACGAGCCTCACCCGGCACGCTCCGGCCCGGCCCGGCAGCGGCGCAGATTCCCATGTTTGCTGGCCTGGCCGACCGCGCTCACGACCGGGCCTGGCCCGCCGCAACGAGGTGACCGCTCCGGACTGCCATCTCGCCCGAGCCCGATAGGCGTATGAGGATCCATGCCGGCCGCCTCCTCGCCGAGAGCCGCCGTGCGGCCGCGCCGGGCGCGTGCCGCCCGGTTCCGGGGGCCGACCGACTCCGGCAACACTAGTTTCACCCGACCTGAGCAGATGGGCGGGCCGGCGCGCCGGTCATGGCGCAGGTGATCTGGAAGCGTTAAGCGCGTCCCGCACCAGCGGCCCTTGATCTGCCCGTCGGGTAGCCCGGCCGGCAGGGCCTTCACCGTCGTGGGCGAACCGCGTCGGCTGGGTCGTACCGTCGCCGGTCAGATGACCTGATGCTCGCTTTCCAGGTGCTGACCGGCGGCGAACCGGCCAGGCAGCAGCGCGCTGGGGATGGGCGCGTCGGTTCGCGTCTCGACCGCGTCGGCGACCATCCGGCCGACGCTGGGCGCCAGCATCAAGCCTCGCCCATTCATGCCAGCGGCCGCGAATAGCCCGGCATGACCGGGCACCGGGCCCACCACCAGCTGCAGGTCGGGAGTGACGTCATAAAGCCCCCGCACCATCACGGGGTAGCGCACGTATTCAAGGACCGGGACGAACCGCCTAGCCTTACGCGTTACCTCGTCCCGCCACCGTGCTTCGTCGGGTTCGCCGGTCAGCCCATGCCTGAGATCCGAGGCGAGAACGCAGCCGTCGGCCAGCTGCTTGACGGCGAAATGCTCGTCCTGGAATACCAGTAGGGGCCGTACCAGCGGTCGCGGAATCGGATTGCTGTAAAAGAGAAATCGCGGCTCCGCCGAGATCGGAAGACGGTACCCCACCGAGCCGACCAGATCTGCAGACGCCAGGCCCGCCGCCACAACCACCTGGTCAGCGGTTGGTCGGTTACCGTCATCGCACGGTAGTGCCCACGCTCCCGCGTCCTGCTCCAGGCGCTGCACGCTGGCCGCGCGGACGGTAGCGCCGCAGCGGCGCGCGGCGTCGGCGAATGCCGTGACGACCGCCGCCGGCCGGCCGAAATACCCGTCCTGGGCGTTGTAGGAGCCGCCCGCGACTTGATCGGCGTTCAGGCCCGGTACCAGCGTGGCTAGCTCCGCGGGACTCAGCATGACCGCGGGCACGCCAAGCTCGTTCTGGCGCCGGACGTTCATGCCGAGCTGCTCGAGGGTGGCGGCCGACGAGGCGATGAACGCGTAACCGCACGGATCGAAGTCCGGCGTGAGTGCAGGCCGCAGGAACTCGTCGATGCCGTCATAAAACTGCCGGGATTCCAGCGCCATCGCGCAGGTGTCCGGGGAAGTCCATTGGGTCCTGACGCCTCCCGGCTGTACCGCGGTGGCACCGGAACCTATCCCTTTCCCCTCGATCACCAGGACCCGCGCTCCCCTGCGGCTGAGGCTCCAGGCGACGGACATGCCGATGATCCCGGCGCCGATAACCGCGACGTCGCTGTGCTCACGCATGCCCGGCACTGGCTTCTTCGCCGCCGGCGTACACGTCAAGCTCGACTTCGACGAGCGCGCCCTCGGGAATGAGCCGCGCGACGTAAAGCGTCGTGTTGGCAGGCGGGCGATCACCGAAGAGCTCTTTGTGCGCCCTCGCGCAGTCCTGCCAGGCGGCATCGGGGGCCAGGAACATGCGAGTCCTGATAACCGAGTTGCCGTCGGCGCCGAGCCGCTCGGCGTAGCCGAGTGCCGCCTCAAGGGCTCTGCGGGCCTGACTGTAACTGTCAAGATCGGCCAGCCGCTCGCCGGATGCAGCAGGCGCGACGGTGCCGCTGACGCTGATCCGGCGGGCCGCGCGGACAGCACGGCAATAACCCGCTCTATCCTCGAAGGCGCTTCCGCCGCCGATACGTTCTATCGGTCCGCTCACCGTAGAGTAGCCTTCCTGACGTACGTTCAGCCTGGCTGATCACGACGAGCAGTGTAACGGCCTGTGCGGCGTGGCCCGCGGACCCGCTTTACGACCTTGATCCGGAGATGTGGTGACGAGCGCGCAGACCGGACAAACCCACGCAGCTCGGGCGATGCCCAGGACGCCGGTGGTACCTGCCGACCTCGGCCGGTTCGCGAGCTTGAGCGATGTGCAGCTGTCCGGCGACGGCACACTCGTCGCGGCGGTCGCCACCACGAACAACCTGGACGAAAACCACCGTGACAGCGTGGTCGTGGTGGCAGCAGCCGACGGTAACGTTCCGCAGGGTGAGTTCTCCGCGTATCAGCTCCCGTCGGCAGGTTCGGCCGAAAGGCTGCCCCGCTGGGCGCCGGCCGACCCGGTCCTGGCCACCGCGGCCCAGGACGGGACCCGGTGGCAGATCCGGTTGCACAAGATGGACGGCACGCCGCCATCGGTGCTCGTCGATTCCTGGCCAGATCCGATCGAAGAGCTCGCCTGGTCGCCGGATGGCCGCTTGCTGCTGTTCGTGTGCCGTGAGCCGACAGATCGCGAGTGGTGGGACACGCCCGCCGACCGGCGGCCGCCACTGCGGCTGACCAGGCTCAGGTACCAGTACGACGGAGTCGGGTGGACCGTAAACCGGCCGCGGCAGGCGTATCTGGCCGACGTTGCCGCCCGGTCCGCGCGAAAGCTCAGTATCGGCGGATACGACGACGCCGAGTTCTCCTGGCACCCGGACGGCAAGTCCGTGGTGTTCGTCTCACAGCGTCACCCCGACGCCGACAAGACGCTGCTCAACGACGTGTACCGTCAGGACCTTGACGACCAGGGCGGGGCGACACGGATCACCGCGACGCAGCGCTGCCACGGCCAGCCCACGGTCTCCCCCGACGGCCGCACGGTGGCGGTGACCGTGATCGACGTGCGAGCGTTCCCCGCGGTCTGCGGGCTTGGCCTCGTGCCGCTCCACGGCGGCGAGATCACGATGCTGTCCGACACGCTTGACCGGGATTGCAACAGCACCTGGCCGGCCACGAACGCGCCGATCTGGCGGGGCGACGGCACGGTCATCGTTCTGGTCGACGACGCCGGGGCAATCCACGGTTACGAGTTCGACACCAGCTCACCGGGCCGCTACCAGCCGATCCTGGCGGGCGAGCGGCAGGTCACCTCCGTGGACGCCCGGGACGGCACGCTCGCGTTCGCTTCGTCATCTCCCACCGAGCCGCCGCGGCTGCTCACACGCGGCTCAGACGGGGCGGAGCGGACCATCTACGAGCCGAACCTGGAACTACGGCAGTCCCGGGATCTACGACCGCCCCGGCGGATGCGAACGCCGGTTGCCCAGGGAACCGAGGTGGATTCCTGGGTCACGCTACCTGACCGCGAACGCTGGCGGCCTCCTTATCCGCTCCTCGTCTGCATGCAGGGCGGCGGAACCCAGTACGGACACCAATGGTCACATGAGTTTCAGTCGCTCTGCGCGGCTGGTTTCGCCACGCTGTACCTGAACCCACGGGGCTCGGCCGGCTACGGAACCGGATGGATGCGGACGGTAGCCGGGCCGCATGCCGCGTCGCCGGGCCGGGGCTGGGGCGTCGATGACGTAAGCGACGTGGTGAGCGTGCTCGACGCCGCGCTCGAGCAGGAGCCGGAACTTGACCCGCAACGAGTAGGAGTGCTCGGCGGATCTTACGGCGGGCTGGTGGTGACCTGGCTCCTGGCCGTTACCGACAAGTTCCGCGCCGGCTGGGCGGAAAGAGGACCTTACAACCTGTTCAGCCTGGCAGGCACCAACGACGAGTCGCCGTGGTTCTTCACCGCCTACCTCGGGCGCACCCAGGTGGAAGACCCCGCGGCGTACTGGGCATCGTCCCCGCTGCGGGTCGCCGCGGGCATCACCGACCCGCTCATGATCGTGCACTCCGAGGAGGACAGGCGGTGCCCGGTACAGCAGGCGGAAGAACTGTTCATGGCGCTCAGGCTGCTTGGCCGTGAGGTCGAGTTCGTCAGGTTCCCCGGTGAGGGCCACGCGCTGACCAGGACCGGCAGCCCAGCCCACCAGCTTCAGCGCCTTGACCTCATGATCGAGTGGTTTTCCCGGTGGCTGGTACCTGTGCCGTCGGATTCCGGCGGATCGGAGGATGCGTGACACTCGCGGGGAGCAACGGCCAGACGCCAGAGCAGCCGGTGCTGCTCGAGGGGTGCGCCATCGTCGACTGCGTCGAAGCGGACCGGATCATCACCGACGGTGCGCTGCTGATGGCGGATGGCCGCGTCCGCGCCGTCGGACCGCGATCGGACGTGATCGCGGACGCCGAGCTGAGCTCGCTCCGCAGAGTCGACGCCGGCGGCGGTTACGTCTTGCCTGGGCTCTGGGACTGCCACGTGCATCTCGGCGCGGTGGTACCTCCCTACGAAACGGAGTTCGCGCATGAGTCGCCCGCGCACCATATGATCCGCTGCATCCGCAAGGCGCAGGACAACCTGCGCAGCGGCATCACCTCCGTGCGGTCGCTCGGTGAGCGGCATGATGCCGACCTGGTGCTGCGTGACGCGATTGACGGGGGCGAGATTGAAGGGCCGCGCGTGTTCGCATCAGGGGATGTGATGTGGACGCGGCGGGCGACCGGGATCACCGAATTCCGGCGCGAGGTGCGCAGGGTCATCCAGAGCGGCGCCGATCAGGTCAAACTGCTCTCCTCCGGAGGCATACCGTGGCGCTCGGACACGATCGGCCACACCCTGCATTCATTCGAGGAGATCGAGGCCGCGGTCGGGGAGGCACACCGCTGGGGCAAGCCAGTAGCCGTGCACGCCATGGGCGACGAGACGATCCTCGCCGCCGCACGCGCGGGAGCCGACACCATCGAGCACGGATTTGTCGCCACCGAGAAGGGCATCGCGGCGATGGCCGAGGCGGGCACCATGTACTGCCCGAACCTCGCCGTCACCGTAGCCTGGGATCCCTCGCTGCTGGCGGCCAGCGGATATCCCGACTGGTTTGTCGCCAACGCCAGCGAGGCGGCCCAGCACCACCACGAAGCGTTCCGTGCCGCCGTCCGCCTCGGCGTGCCCATCCTCGCCGGCGTCGACGACCTGCCCGAAGGCAAGTCGCCCGTCGGGATTGAGATGCACGACGGCGTGATCGGCCTGCTTGCCGAGCTGACGCTGATGGCCAGGCTCGGCCTCGGCAACGGAGGTGCCCTGTTGGCGGCGACGCGGAACGCGGCCATGAGCGTGCGGGCGGCCAAGACGCTCGGCACCCTGGAACCCGGCAAGATCGCAGACGTTATCATCCTCGGAGGCAATCCGCTGGTGAACCTTGATGCGATCACCGACGTGCGCAGCGTCTGGAAGGGCGGCAAGGAAATCCGCCTGGTTCCCGGGCTCGAGTCGGGATGGCAGGGCGGAGGCATCAGGTAAGCCGTTCGCCCGAGCCGCGTTGGCCGGCGGGCGACAACAGAAGACCTGCGCGCGGCTAACCCCGGCTGGCCGCCACCGGGCACCCGGCCAGGCCGTGGGCACGGCACAATGAGCGTAACGTCCGGCGCGGCACGGAGCCGCATCGTCCCGGCGTTCGGTCAATGCCCCGGGCGGCGGAGATGCGCCAGCGCGCGATGCTACGGCGGCCAGGAGGCCAGCATGGCACGGTACCCGCTCATCGGTTATCTCGCCTGGGTGGTTTTGATCGGCGCCCTGTTCGTCTGGGAGGCCCTGGCGCTGGCCGGGGTGACCGGCGTTCCCGCTCTCGGCGGCGTCTTCCGCGCGATAATGCGCAACCCGGTCGGGCGGTGGGCGCTGTTCGCGCTGTGGCTGTGGACTGGCTGGCACTTCTTCATCCGCGGCTGGCACTTCCTGCTCCGGGCCTGAGACGGGGGAACGTGCCGTGTCGATGGAGCCGCTGACCGTACTCGCCGCCTCGGCGGACCGTCAGGCGCTGGTACCAATGGCCGCCGGTTACCTGATCCTCATGTCGGCGCTGGCCCTCGGCCTGCGCCGCCTGTACCGGCCACGAGCGACGCAGGCTGAGCCCGGGCAGCCGCCGGGGGCCGGCCCGGCAGGCTCCCGGCGTCGCAGCGGCTGGGCCGCGCTGGCCTGGCGCGTGATCGGCACGGGCGTCGCGGGATACCTGTTGCTGATGGCCGTCGTGGTGGCCTATTACTACGGGGTCGCGCGGGTCGGGCCCGGGTTCCTGGAAAGCGCGGTTACCGGCAACGCGTTGCTGATCGGACTCGCTGCGCCCGTGTTTGCGGCAGCGTCATGGCTCGCCGAGTGGCTGCGGCAACGACGCGGCCACCCGCCAGTTGCTGGAGATCTTCCCCCGGCCCGGGAGGCCAGCACGGGATGGCAGCTGCTTATCGGTTATCTTGCCTGGGCGGTTCTGTTCGGCGCCCTGTTCGCCCAGGAGGGCCTGGCCCTGGCCCGGGTGACCGGCATTCCCAGCTTCAGCGATGTCGTCAGGCTGATAATGCGCTATCCGCCCGGGCGGTGGGCGCTGTTCGCGCTGTGGCTGTGGGCTGGCTGGCAGCTCTTTGTCCGCAGATGGCTCTTCTTGCTCCGGGCCTGAGACGGCGAACGTGGCGTGCCGACCGGGCTCGGTCAGATCGTGTCCGGGCCCGACCGCCTGCTGTTCGGATCCGACTGGCCGAGGCGCTCAGATCGGTAGCCGAGGCCTAGCTGGTCGAAGAGGAAAGCGTGCCGGTCTGTTGTCTCCTCGATGGACTGGTCGAGTGACCCGGCCAGGTGGCCCGTGGACTCCAGCAGCAGCAGCGCGAAGAAGGTGTTTCCGCCGGACAGGAGCCGCTTGTACGTTGTCCTGTCGGCCTTCAGCAGCTGCTCGACACGGGTTCGCAGCGCGTCTCGCCAGGGGATCCCGTCAAAGTAGGCACGGGTGCGCTGTTGCTGAGCCTTCGTCCAGGCGATCGTCTCCTCGGAGAGGGCGTTCTCCAGCCACCGGTAATCCTCGGTGACGTCGACGCCGTGGTAGGTGTCTGTCACCGGGATCCGTGCAGCCCGCACCAGGGGAAGCTCAGTCATATCACCAGTCAACAACCCAGGCTGGCATCACGCTACTGAACACGTGGCGCAGGTACATGCCGCGGCGCCTGCCGGAAACTAGCCCTCCAGGATTCCTGCTGTTGCTCTGGGCGCGCTGGTGGCCAAGGATGGTACTGCTTAGATATGGAGGGCGGGCTGTTGCACATGCCGGGTACGCGGCTGGCGCACTCGCACCCGCTGCGGTGGCTTGGCCAGCGCGATCGCGGTTTCACCGCGCTGCGTCGTGCCACCCGGGCAGCGATCATCATGCCGGCCATGTTCGCCGTGGGCGACAAGGTCATCGGCAACCCGCAGGTGGCGACGTTCGCGGCGTTCGGGTCTTTCGCGATGCTGCTGCTGGTCGACTTCGGCGGCCCCATGGCCGAACGGCTCCAGGCGCAGGCAGCGCTCGCCGTGACCGGCGGGGTGTTCGTCTGCCTGGCCACGCTGGCCTCGCAGACCGCGTGGCTCGCGGCCGTGGCGATGGCGGTGGTGGGGTTCGGCGTGATCTTTGCCGGCGTAGTCAGCTCGGTGCTGGCCGGGGCGACCACGGCGCTGCTGCTGGCGTTCATCTTGCCGGTATCGCTGGCCGCTCCGGTGTCGGCCGTGCCGGACCGGCTGGCCGGCTGGGGGATAGCCGCAGGCGCCGCGCTGATCGCGACGGCGCTGCTGTGGCCCGCGCCGGCGCGGGACCGGCTGCGCGGTGCGGCGGCCGCTGCCTGCCGGGCGCTGGCCGCCCGGCTGCGTGCGGGGGTCGCGTTCCATCTCAGCGGGATGGACGAACAATCTGCGCTGGATCGCGATCACGCGGTCGCGCAGTCGGACCAGGCGGTCGAGGCGCTGCGCAGCGCCTTCCTGGCGACGCCCTACCGCCCGACCGGGTTGAGCACCCCGGCTCGGACGACGGTGCGCCTGGTCGACGAGCTGGACTGGCTGAACAGCATTGTCATTCAGCCCGGGCTTCACCGCGGCGGCGTCAACCGCGCAGCGCTGAGGGTCAGGGAGGCCGCGGCCGCGGTTCTCGACCGTGCCGCGGATCTGCTGGACTCCAGGGGCGGGAGCAGCGATGAGCTCGACGCCGCGCTGACCGAACTGGCTGCCGCGCACGCGAAGTTGCAGGAGAGCGTGACGGTCGGCCTGCCGGTCCGGTCCCTGCCGCCGGCGAACGACCGGGCCGTGGTCGGCCCGGCCGTGCCTGAGCCCTCGGCGAGCGACCCGGCCGCGGGCGGGGAGCCGGCCGGCGAGTTCATCACCTCGCTGGACCCCGCCTTCCGTGCGGAGGAGCTGAGCCACGCGGTCTCGCTCATCGCGCGCAACGTCGAGCTGACCGCGGCCGCCGAGCGGCGCAGCTGGCGGGAACGGTGGCTCGGCCGCCAGCCCGAGGGCATGCCGGGGACGCTGTCCGCGGCGCGGGAACGGATCACGTCCTACCTCGAGCCGCACTCGGTCTGGTTGCATAACAGCTTGCGCGGCGCCGCCGGGCTGGGGCTGGCGGTGCTCGCCGCCAGACTGACCGATGTCCAGCACTCGTTCTGGGTCGTCCTTGGTGCGCTGTCGGTGCTGCGCTCCAATGCGCTGAACACCGGGCAGGAAGCCGTTCGTGCCATGCTCGGCACGGTAGCGGGCTTCATCATCGGCGCGGCCCTGCTCGTGGGGATCGGCACGAACACCACGCTGCTGTGGTTCCTGCTGCCGCTGGCGGTCTTTCTGGCCGGGGTCGCTCCGACGGTCATCTCGTTCGCCGGCGGGCAGGCCGCGTTCACGCTCACAATTGTGATCTTGTTCAACATCATCCAGCCGACCGGATGGCGCGTCGGCCTGGTGCGGATCGAAGACGTGGCCCTCGGGGTGGGCGTGAGCCTGGTCGTGGGCATCCTGTTCTGGCCGCGGGGCGCGGCGCCCGCGCTCCGCCAGGCACTGGCGCAGGCGTACGCCGCCGGCGCGGGCTACCTCGCTAGCGCGGTGCGATTCGGGGTGTCACCCGGCGACCCGGGCACGCCCGGACTTGCTGCTCCGGTCGGCGACGCGGCCCGGGCCGCTGCGGCATCGCGCCGGCTCGATGACGCGTTCCGCACGTACCTGGCCGAGCGCGGCGCCAAACGGCTCCGGCTTGCCGACGCGGCCGGGCTGGTCACCGGGGTCGCCGGGCTGCGCCTGGAGGCCGATGCAGTACTGGACCTCTGGCGAGGCGGCGACGGCCAAGCAGACGGCGACGTGGCCGCCGCCCGGCGTGAGATCCTGGGCACGTCTGAACGCATCACGGGCTGGTACGACGCTCTGGCGACCACCATCGTCGCCGGCGGTGAGCTACCCCAGCCGCTCGCTCACGACACCGCCTCCGACGGCCGCCTGGTCCGGGCCGTACGCCGCGACCTGCTCGGTGACGACGGCAAAGCCGGCGCCACCGCGGTCCGGATGATCTGGACCGACGATCACCTCGACGTCGTCCGCCGCCTGCAGGCGGCCATCATCTCACCGGCGCGCGCCACCGGCGAGCAGCTCGCAGGCGGCCGCGTCATCCCGCCGCCTCCCGGGCGATTCCCGGCGCTGCTCCGGTAATCGTCTGGCTCCCGGCGTCGTAGGATGGCGGCGGAGTATCCCCGGGTTTGGCCTCTTGTCGTCGTCACGTCACGGCGATGGCTGGGCGGCCGGCCGGGAACAGGCCCGGGCGGTCATCGGGGAGTACTGATGAATGCCCTCGTCAGCGTCCAGGCCGAGGCTGAGGGGAGATGGATGGTGGCAGCCTTCCGCCGGGCCAGGGCCGGCGT
>JASHVM010000735.1:0-2748 GCA_030044595.1 Streptosporangiaceae bacterium | reverse complement strand
GCGTTGAGCAGCGGTACCTTGCCGATCTGCTTCAGGTAGTCCTTGACCGGATCCGCGGTCGCGCCGGCCACCGCTACCTGCGCCGCCGGCAAGTCCTCGTCGTCGTCGCCGAAGACGAGGATCTCCTCGTCCTGTTCGGTCCCGTCCGGAGCGATCTTGACGACGAGCGCGCCCGCAGCCTCGGGTCCCTCAGGGCTCCCGGGCACCTCGGCCTCGGCCTCCGCGTCCACGGAGGCCGGATCGGGCTCCGGCGCTTCCAGGGCGTCCAGCGTGTCAAGCCCGTCGGGGCCTTCGGCATCGTCGCCCGCCAGGTCGGCTGCCGCGACGACATCCGCCAGGTCGGGCTCCTCCAGGTCGCCTTCGGCCAGCGCGGCCTGGATATCGACGTCCGCGTCGTCGAGATCATCGAAGCTGTCTAGGTCCACCGCGTCGTCGTCGAGATCGATCGCGGCCAGGCCCGCGTCGGCGCGTACCCCGGAACCATCCTCGTCCGGGTTTCCGGGTCCAGGATCCGAGGGCCGCGGAGCCTCCTGAACCGCCTGATCCTCGACGGCCTGGGGCTGATGGCCCGACGTCCTGGGGCGCTTCCGCGCTGCGGAGTCAGCAGCGCTCACGACCACGGTCACCCCTTCCTTCGCTGGCTAGATGCCACTCGGGACTGATTCAAACCCGCCTGCCTCCCATCACCATAGGCGGCGGGCGGGAGTGACTTGTACGCCTCGGCTCGGGTAACCGTCACCGCGCACCGCCCGAAGGCCTGTGCATGACCAGCACGGTGACGTCATCGTCTTGTTCGTGACCTGCGAGCATATGATCCGCCAGGTATTCGAGCAGCCGTTCCGGCCGGCTGAGCAGGTCGTCATTGGCCCGCGCGGCCACCGCGGCCAGCTCCTCCAAGCCTGCGTCGAGACCGCGATTCCTGGTCTCGACCAGCCCGTCGGAGTAGAAAACCGCCGTGCTGCCGGGGTGCAGGGTGAACGGCTGCTGCTTTCTCGGGCTGGCCCACCCGAGCGGGGTGCCGGGCTCGACCTGGTCGAACCGCGGCGCGCTGCCGGCCTCGAGCATCAGAGCGGGCAGGTGACCCGCGTTGCCGAGCACGCCTTCGCCGGTCTCCGGGTCGATCACCAGGTAGGCGACGGTGGTGACCTGCTCCTCCTCCTCGGTGGCGCTGAACAGGCGGTCGAGGCCGCCGAGGACGGCGGCCGGTCGCGGGTCGGTGAGCGCGAGCGCGCGCAGCGCGTTGCGCACCCGCCCCATCCCGGCCGCGGCGGTCAGGCCCTTGCCCATCACGTCGCCGACCGCCACGGCCAGCCGCTGGTCGGGCAGGCGGAAGGCGTCGTACCAGTCGCCGCCGATCTCCATGTTCAGCGCGACAGGAAGGTACCTGGCCGTCAGGACCAGGCCGGGAACGCTCGGCAGCCGGTCGGGGAGCAGGCTGCGCTGCAGCGTCTCCGCCGTGGTGTGCTCCCGCTCGTACAATCCCGCCCGCTCGACCGCCAGCGCGCACTGGCCGGCCAGCGCCTCGAGGAAGACCCGCTCTTCCTCGGTGATCTTCCTCGGCCGGCCGAACGAGAACCGCAGCGCGCCCAGCGGCGCGCCGGCCGCCAGCAGCGGCAGGCCGACCCAGGACCGCTCGTCGGACGTCGCCGCCAGGCTGGCCGGGTGGATGTCGAGCTCGCCCTCGAACTGCCGGCGCAGGTCCTCGGGATCCTCGATGAGCACCGGCCGCCGGGACGCGATCGCCTTGGTCATCACGCTCGGGGCCTCGAGCGTCAGCGGGCCGCCGGCCGAGTCCGGCGCGCTGGGCATGCCGTCGTCGTTGACCACGCGGAGCCGGGCGCCGTCGGTGTCGAGCAACGCGACGGCCGAGCGCAGCGCGCCGATCGCCGTCTGGCCCACCTCGGTGATCACCTCCACCACCTGCTCGACGGTGAGCGCCTCGGCCAGCATGGAGGTCGCCTGCTGCAGCCGTGCGGTGCGCAGCGCGGCGGCGGACAGCTGCTCGGTCAGCCGCCCGCGCATCTCCTCGGCTTCGCGCTGGCTGGTGACGTCGGTGCTGGCGCCGACCCACTCGACGATCTTGCCGTCCCGTTCGATCGGCACCGCGCGCACGTCGAAGTGCCGGTACGAGCCGCTCTTGGTGCGGATCCGGTAGCGGTCGTCGAACACCTTGCTGGTGCGGACGCTCTCGCGCCAGTCGCGCTCGACCCGCTCCCGGTCCTCGGGATGGACCGCGTCGAGCCAGCCGCGGCCGACGTAGTCCTCGGCTGACTGCCCGGTGATCCACTGCCATTCCGGCGAGTCTTCCTTCATCTCGCCGTCGGGCGCCGCGACCCAGACCACCTGCGCGCCGCCTTGGACCAAGGAGCGGTAGCGCTCCTCGCTGCGCCTGATCTGTTCCTCGGCCGCGTGCTCGCCGCCTTCGAGCAGCATGAGGCCCACGGCGGAGATCTCCCCGGCCGCGTCGTGCACCGGGAACCACGAGGCGCTGGCGGTCCCCGCCGCCGAGGACGCGTCGGCGAGGACGTGGAAAGGCTCGGTGAGCGGCGTGCCGTCGGCCAGCACCTTGCGCAGCGCGGCCTCGGCCCGCGCCGCGAGCTCCTGGCCCCAAACCTCGGAAGGCAGCAGCCCTTGGTAGCCCGCGGGATTCGCGTCGGCGTGCCCGTTCAGCCGCGCGAGGGCAGTATTCACCCGGCGGAAACGTAGGTCGGGCCCGAACAGCGCGAAGCCGACCGGCGCCTCCAGCAT
>JASHVM010000734.1:0-3701 GCA_030044595.1 Streptosporangiaceae bacterium | reverse complement strand
GTGCACCCGGCGGTGCGACTTCTGCCAGATCGACACCGGTAGGCCTCGGCCGCTCGACCGGGAGGAGCCGCGGCGGGTCGCGGAGTCGGTCGCGGCGATGGGCCTGAAGTACGCCACCGTGACCGGCGTCGCGCGCGATGACCTGGCTGACGGCGGCGCCTGGCTGTACGCGCAGACCGGCCGGGAGATCCACGCCGCCGTTCCCGGCTGTGGCGTGGAACTGCTCATCCCTGACTTCAACGCCGATCCCGACCGGCTGGCGCAGGTCTTCGCGGCCGAGCCGGAGGTCCTCGCTCACAACATCGAGACGGTGCCGCGCATCTTCCGGCGCATCAGGCCGGGATTCAGGTACGCCCGGTCCCTGGACGTGCTGCGCGAGGCCCGCGACGCGCGGCTGGTCACGAAGTCGAACCTGATCCTGGGACTCGGCGAGGAACGGCACGAGATCACCGAGGCCATGCGGGACCTGCGGACCGTCGGCTGCGAGCTGCTGACCATTACCCAGTACCTGCGGCCGACGCCGCGGCACCATCCGGTGGCGCGCTGGGTGAAGCCCGAAGAGTTCGTCGAGCTCCGTGACGAGGCGCTCGAGCTCGGGTTCGCCGGCGTCATGTCCGGACCCCTGGTGCGGTCCTCCTACCGGGCCGGGCGGCTATACGCGCAGGCCATCGGGCAGCGCGCCGACTCCGCGGCCGCCGCTGCCTCGGCGTAGCGAGAGAACGTCCGCCTAGCGCGCCGGAACCGCACGAAGCGGCGCCCGCGCTGGTTTCTGTCCGGGGCTCGGGAACCGTATGCTGCGGAGCATGGCACGCATGTCGAGAAAGCCCGGCTCCGCCAATCCGGCCGTCAGCCCGGATGCCGCCGCGGATATGGCGAATGCCGGGCGGCTGAAGCAGATACGCATGGTCGCGGGCCTGGTGCACCGCACCAACCCGAGGGCGCTACCGATCGTGATCGGCAGCGGGCTCGGCACGATCGTGGTGCTGGTAATCGTGGGCCTGCTCACCGGCCTGGCTGCGCTGCTCATCCCGCTCGGCGTGGTCCTCGGCGTGCTGGTCGCCACGCTCTTGTTCGGCAGGTTCGCGCAGTCGGCGCAGTACGCGACCATCGAGGGACAGCCGGGCGCGGCGGCTGCGGTGCTGGAGAACATGCGCGGCAACTGGACGGTGAATCCTGCCGTCCAGGCCAACAGGAGCCTGGACGTGGTGCACCGGGCCGTGGGCCGGCCCGGGGTCATCCTGGTCGGCGAGGGCTCCCCCAACCGGCTGGCCAGCTTGCTCGCCGCGGAGAAGAAGCGGGTCGCCCGGGTAGCTTACGAGGTGCCTATTTACGAGTTCCAGGTGGGAAACGAGGAAGGCCAGATCCCGATCAGCAAGCTGCAGCGCAAGATCATGCGGCTGCCCCGCAACCTCAAGCCGGCCGCGATCAGTGACATCAACCACCGGCTCAAGGCGCTGCCGCCGTCGTTGCAGGCACCCAAGGGGCCGATCCCGAAGAACATCAGGCAGCCCAAGATGCCCAGGCCGAAGACCAGGTAGCCGGTTACAGGCGAACGACGAGGGTGTTCGCGGCGCGGTCGTGCACGCCCCGCCTGTCGTAGTCGGTGAGCAGCGGCAGCACGACGGTCAGCAGGAGCGCGGTGCGCACCAGGGCCCAGCGGAAGCCCACCAGGCCGCCATCAGCCCTGATCACGCGGATGCCGGTGAGCCGCTTGCCCACCGTGATGCCGGTCAACGCGGTGAGCACGTAGACCTCGACCGCGAACACGACGATCGTCCAGAACTGCGAGTGCGTGAGCCACCACGCGATCGCCATGCACAGCAGCCAGTCGATGAGCAGCGCCAGGACCCGCCTGCCCATGCTGGCCACCGACATCGGACCGTGCTGCGGCAGGCCGAACCGCTTGCCGGGATAGTCGGCGTCCGGGACAGCGTCCGGGGCCGTCAGCTGCGCGGTGCTAGCCGGCCCGGGGCCAGCCTGCTCCGCGGCTGCGGCACCGGCCCGCGGCGGGCTCGCGCTACCGCGATTACGGGGTCTCTTGCCCACCACACCACGGTATCCGTTCCGGGCCGCTGAGCCGGCGGCGGGCCGGAATGGGTGCCCTGAGCTTGGCCGCGAGCCGTAACATCGGTGAAACAAACCAGACACGGCTCGGAAATTGCCGACGGCTACCGTCCGAATCGCGTGCTCGAGAACCAGAACGCGTGCCATGTACCCGGGAGGGTTGATGTTCAACAGTGCCGAGGAAGTCCTCCGTTTCATCACCGAACAGAACGTGGAGTTCATCGACGTCAGGTTCTGTGACCTGCCTGGAACGATGCAGCACTTCACCGTGCCCGCCGCGTCGTTCGGCGACGGTGTCTTCACCGACGGCCTCATGTTCGACGGCTCGTCGATCCGCGGGTTCCAGCAGATCCACGAGTCCGACATGCAGCTGCTGCCAGACCCGGCCACCGCGATGCTCGACCCGTTCCGGACGCACAAGACGCTGAACCTGACGTTCTTCGTGCACGACCCGCTGACCGGCGCGCCCTACAGCAGGGACCCGCGCAACGTCGCCCGCAAGGCTCAGGACTACCTGCGCGGCACGGGGATCGGTGACACCGCCTACTTCGGCCCGGAGGCAGAGTTCTACATCTTCGACTCGGCGCGCTTCTCGACCTCAGCGAACGAGGGCTACTACCACATCGACTCCAAAGAAGGCGCCTGGAACACCGGCAAGGACGAGGATGGCGGCAACCTGGCCTACAAGCCGAGGTACAAGGGCGGCTACTTCCCGGTGCCGCCGATGGACCACTACACCGACCTGCGCTCGCAGATGGTCGCCAACCTGATCGCCTGCGGCATCGAGGTCGAGATGCAGCACCACGAGGTCGGCACGGCCGGGCAGGCCGAGATCGACATGCGATTCCGGCCGCTGCTGTCGATGGCCGACACGCTGATGGCGTACAAGTACATCCTCAAGTCCACCGCCTGGGCGGCGGGCAAGACCGTGACGTTCATGCCCAAGCCGCTGTTCGGCGACAACGGCAACGGGATGCACTGCCACCAGTCCGTCTGGAAGGACGGCGCGCCGCTGTTCTACGACGAGGTCGGGTACGCGGGCCTGTCCGACACCGGCCGGTACTACATCGGCGGCCTGCTCAGGCACACCCCGTCGCTGCTGGCGTTCACCAATCCGACCACGAACTCCTACCACCGGCTGGTGCCCGGCTTCGAGGCGCCGGTCAACCTGGTGTACTCCCAGCGCAACCGTTCGGCCTGCGCCCGTATCCCGATCACCGGCACGAACCCGAAGGCCAAGCGCGTCGAGTACCGCGTGCCGGATCCTTCCTGCAACCCGTACCTGGCGTTCGCCGCGATGCTGATGGCGGGCCTGGACGGGATCAAGAACAAGATCGAGCCGCCGGAGCCGGTGGACAAGGACCTGTACGAGCTGCCGCCGGACGAGGCGGCCGCCATCCCGCAGGTGCCCGCCTCGCTCGAGGAAGTGCTCGACAACCTGGAATCCGACCACGCCTTCCTCACCGAAGGCGGCGTGTTCACCGAGGACCTCATCGAGACCTGGCTGGACTACAAGCGGACCAACGAGATCGACCAGATCAGGCTGCGCCCGCACCCGCACGAGTTCGAGCTGTACTACGACGTGTAACCCTTCTCGGGCCGCTCCCCGCCACCGGCAAGGAGTTCACGCTGCCGCT
>JASHVM010000733.1:0-2770 GCA_030044595.1 Streptosporangiaceae bacterium | reverse complement strand
GTCGCGGAGCTGACCGCCGGGTACGGCCTTATCGTCGCCGACGAATGCCATCACGTCCCGGCCGCCGCGTTCGAGCACGCGGTCAAGCAGGTCCCGGCGCGGCGCTGGCTCGGGCTCACCGCTACCCCGTACCGCCGCGACAAGCTCGACGACCTGATCGCCATGCAAGTGGGACCGGTCCGGCACACCATCGCACTCTCCCGCGACGCAGTCGGCCAGGACACGCTTCTGGGCGCCGGCCGGCCCATCCCCGTGTTGTATGTTCACCCGACTGCGTACCGGTACGACGGTGACGCCGACCCGTCCCGCCCTGGCGGCATGACGACGATCTACCGGCACCTGACCGCTGATGAGCAGCGCACCCGGCAGGTCATCGCGGACGTCCTCGTCGCACTGAGCAAGGACCGCAACTGCCTGGTCCTCACCAACCGGATCAGCCATCTGGAAAGGTTCGCCGGCTTGCTGCGCGAGGCCGGGTACGACCCGGTTATTCTTCGCGGCGGGATGGGTGCCAAGAGCCGCGCGGCGGCGCTGGCCCGCCTGCAGCCGCAGCCCGGCGGGCCGCCGCTCCTGGTCGTGGCCACCGGCCCGTACGCTGGCGAAGGCTTCGACTGCCCGGCCCTGGATACCTTGTTCCTCGCCGCGCCGGTCGCTAATAAGGGCAGCCTGACCCAGTACGTAGGCAGGATCCTGCGCTCGCATGAGAACAAGACCACGGCCGAAGTCCACGACTACCTCGATGAGCGGACTGGCGTCCTTGCCGCTATGCTCGCCAAACGCGCGCCCGGCTATGCCGGTCTCGGCTTCTCCGACCCGCGCAGGCTCGCACTCACTCCGAGCGCCAGCACGGAAAGCTAGCCGACTCTGCAAGCCAGGCAATATTACGCTGCTGTGATATCATGTCTGTGTAATACTACTGCTGCGGAGAGGCAGCTGACGTGGCCTATGTCCTGGTCATGACACCGGAGGTCCGGGCATGGCTGCACGACTTGCGCAAGCGTGACCGGGCCAGTGCGATCCAGGTCGGCCAGGCCATCGGCATGCTGCTCGAAGCCGGGCCGGAGCTGGGCCGCCCGCTTACCGACCGCGTCCGCCACTCCCGGCTGCGCAACCTGAAAGAACTGCGGCCAGGCTCCGCCGGGCGCAGCGAGATCCGCATCCTGTATATCTTCGATCCCCGGCGGAACGCGGTCCTGCTGGTGGCCGGAGATAAGGCTGGTAAATGGGAGGCCTGATACCGCCAGGCGATCCCGCTGGCCGAGCAGCGTTACGAGGACTACCTGAAACAAGAGGACATCCGATGAGCAGCAGCGAGTTCCGCCACTACACCCGGGATGAGTTCCTCGCCGAGTTCTATCCCGATTCTGCCGACAAGGCCGCCATCGCCGCCGGGATGGACCAGCTGCGCGCCGAGCAGCGCGCCTTCCGGCTCGCCGAGATGCGCCGCCGCCTCGGCATCACCCAGGCCCAGGTCGCCGCCCGGATGGGCATCACCCAGGGCCGAGTGTCCGCCATCGAGCACGCCAAGCCAGGCACCACCGAACTGCGCACCCTGGCCGCCTACGTCGAAGCCCTCGGCGGCCGCCTGGAGATCATCGCTGACTTCGGCGACCAGCGGCTCGCCTTCACCGAACCCGGCACCGAGGCAGCCTGACCTGATCAGCACCCGTGGCCTACCAGGAACTCCGCGGTCAAGGCGAATGGGAAGATCCTCCGCCACACCTACGGAACAAGCTGATGCTTCAGCGCATAACATCCGCTCTCGCGTCATCCGAGCCACAGACGACGGCGAACGGTTACTCACGCATAGCTGGAGGTAGCCAGCGTCATCGTGGGACCAGCTCGACATCCTCGAGCCGCACTTCCGGACCGGCGCGATCGCCGCGACCGGCATCCGGGTTTGGCACTTCCGCTGCGCTGACGGAACCATCACCATGCAAGTCGCCGGCCGGCGCTACAGTTTGGCCGCAGAGGACGCACGAACCCAGCGGGGGAGGGGTCGCATGGCGAACACGGCACGGGAACGGCTGGCGCGGTTGCTCGATGACTCTGAGCCGGGCGGGTCGTTCAGCGCCCAGCTGTTGGCTCCGGCGCATTTGCTTCGGCTGGAGGTGACCGGCGTCGGGGCAGTGAGCCTTCCTGTCCGCGCGGCCCGGGCCAAGAAGCTGATCGCGATGGCGCGGCCTGCCATGTTCGGGCGCGGGGAGGAGACACTGACCGACACCAAGGTCCGCGACGCGTGGGAGATCGCACCGGATCAGATCAGGCTCGGCGGACCGGGCTGGACGGCGCTGATGGATAGCGCGCTGGAGTATTTCCGGGACGAACTGGGGCTGCCGTCGGCAACACGGCTGTGGGCCGAACCGCACGCGATGCTGGTGTACGGCAAGGGCCAGTTCTTCCTCCCCCACCAGGACTCGGAGAAGGACAACGCGATGGTGGGCACGCTGGTGGTGTCGCTGCCTTCGGCGCACACCGGTGGGGAACTAGTCGTCGGCAACGCGGGAAAGAGCAAGGCCTACCGCGCGTCCAAGGAGGACCTGACCTTCGTTGCGTTTTATGCCGACTGCCGGCATGAGGTCACGCCTGTCACGTCCGGGTACCGGGTGACGCTCACGTTCAACCTGCTGTCCGGCAATGAGACTCCGAGGCATGCAGTCGGCCCGGTCACCGAGCTGGCGCACTGCCTGACCGAGCACTTCGCCACCCCAGCCACCCATCGCTACGGAGGGTGGGATCCCGGCCCGCCGAAGCGGCTGGTGTACCTGCT
>JASHVM010000732.1:0-2693 GCA_030044595.1 Streptosporangiaceae bacterium | reverse complement strand
GTACGCCCTGCCGGCCTACTACCTGATCGCGCCCAGCGAGTGCTCGTCCAACCTGGCCCGGTTCGACGCGATGCGCTACGGCCTGCGGGTGGGCGACGACGGCACCAGGGACGCCGAGGAAGTGATGGCGCTGACCCGTGAGCAGGGCTTCGGCGCCGAGGTGAAGCGGCGCGTCATCCTCGGCACGTACGCGCTGTCCAGCGGCTACTACGACGCCTACTACGGCAAGGCCCAGCAGGTGCGCACGCTGATCATCAGGGACTTCGAGGCGGCCTTCGGCCAGGTCGACGCGCTGGTCTCGCCGTCCACGCCGACCACGGCCTTCCCGATCGGGGAGCGGGCCGACGACCCGCTGGCGATGTACGTGGCCGACCTGTGCACGATCCCGTCCGACCTGGCGGGCAACGCGGCGATCTCGGTCCCGTGCGGGCTGGCGCCCGAGGATGGCCTGCCGGTCGGGTTGCAGGTCATGGCGCCGGTGCTGGCCGACGACCGGCTCTACCGGGTCGCCGCGGCCGCGGAGGCGGCCTTCACCGACCACCGGGGACACCCGCTCATCGCCGAGGCGAAGGGACTGGGCGCATGACGGTCACGTACGAAGAGGCGCTGCAGCGCTACGAGCCCGTGTTCGGCCTGGAGACGCACGTGGAGCTCAGCACGCGGACGAAACTGTTCTGCGGCTGCCCGGCGGTCTTCGGCGCCGAGCCGAACAGCCAGGTGTGCCCGGTCTGCCTGGGCCTGCCCGGCTCGCTCCCGGTCACGAACCGCCTCGCGATCGAGTACACGATCAAGATCGGGCTGGCGCTCAACTGCACCATCGCCACGTGGTGCCGGTTCGCGCGGAAGAACTACTTCTACCCGGACATGCCGAAGAACTTCCAGATCTCCCAGTACGACGAGCCGCTCTGCACCGACGGCTACCTGGACGTCCTGGCCGGCGGTAAGACGGTTCGCGTCGGCATCGAGCGGGTCCACCTGGAGGAGGACACCGGGAAATCGCTGCACGTGGGCGGCGCGACCGGCCGCATCCACGGTGCCGAGTACTCGCTGGTCGACTACAACCGGGCCGGCATCCCGCTGGTGGAGATCGTCACCAAGCCGGTTCCCGGCACGGGTTTCCTGGCCCCCGGCGTCGCCAAGGCCTACGTCACCGAGCTGCGCGACTTGCTCCGCGCGCTCGACGTCTCGGACGTGCGGATGGAAGAGGGCTCGCTGCGCTCCGACGTGAACACGTCGCTGTCGGTGCGGGGCTCAGGCGTGTGGGGAACCAGGACCGAGACCAAGAACGTGAACTCGCTGCGGTCGGTGGAACGCGCGGTCCGGTCCGAGATCGAGCGGCAGGCCGCGGTGCTGGACAGCGGCGGCCGGGTGATCCAGGAAACCCGGCACTTCCACGAGGAAACCGGCGTGACCACCTCCGGGCGGTCCAAGGAAGAGGCGCAGGACTACCGGTACTTCCCCGAGCCCGACCTGGTGCCGGTGGCGCCGCCTGAGGAGTGGGTGGAGAAGATCCGCGCCAGCCTGCCGGAGCTGCCCTCGGTCCGGCGGGCCCGGCTGCAGGCCGAATGGTCCCTGTCCGACCTCGACTTCGAGGCGCTGCACAACGCCGGCGCGGTTGACCTGGTGGAGCAGACCGTGCTGGCCGGCGCCTCGCCGGCCGACGCGCGCAAGTGGTGGCTGCAGGAACTGGCCCGCCGGGCTCACGACGCAGGCCTCGACCTGGCCGACCTGGCCATCACGCCCGCCGACGTGGCCCGGGTGGCCGAACTGGTCGGCACCGGCGTGCTGAACGACCGCCTCGCCCGGGTCGTGCTCGACGGCGTGCTCGACGGCGAGGGCACCCCCGACCAGGTGGTGGCCGCCCGCGGCCTGGCCGTGGTCAGCGACGAAGCCGCCCTCGCGGCCGCCGTCGACGAGGCCATCGCCGCCCACCCCGACGTGGCGGCCAAGGTCCGGGAGGGCAAGGGAGCGGCGATCGGGCCGCTGGTCGGCGCGGTCATGAAGGCCACCGCCGGCCAGGCCGACGCCACCCGCGTCCGCCAGCTGATCATGGAACGGCTGAGCTAGCCCGGCAGCGCCGAACGGCGCCAGGCACCAGGTCCGACGGACAGCGGCCCGCGCAGCTGCCGGGACCTGTCGGACCAGGCCGAACGGCCCGGCCCCGGCGGCCGGGGCGCCGCGTCGCCCTCGTCCGCGCGGCGGGACAGCAGGACGGCGACCAGGGCCGCGATCTCTTCCGGGGTCGCGTCACCGCGTACCACGCGCAGGGCTGGCTCCCTGGCGGGGCGATCATCGTCGGCGGAGTGAGCCACCACTGTCCGTTCGGTATAGATAATCTTCTGAAACCCTCAGCCGCGGGACTTGCCGGTGCCGATGCCGAACTCCCGGTGCACCCGCTCCCAGAACGCGTCCCGCAGCCATTCCCGGGCTTCCTGGTAGGGGCGCAGCGACAGGCCCAGTTCCTTCTCCGCGTCGACCAGCAGCTCCTTGTCGATCACCGGCGGCAGGATCGGCCCGGGCAGCAGGTCGCGGATGTTGTCCCGGCCGCGGGTCAAGATCCACTTCTGCGCGACTTGCTCGCCCGCCTCTTCGACCCGGGTCCGGTCCGGGCCGAGCCGCGGCATCGGGCCGGTGGTGCTGCCCGACCAGGCTCCCGGCGGCATGGCCGCGTGCGCGCCGGTCCGCGACGCCGG
>JASHVM010000731.1:0-3493 GCA_030044595.1 Streptosporangiaceae bacterium | reverse complement strand
GTGGTGTCCGGCTGCGTGATGATGCGGGTCTGCCACCTGGACACCTGCCCGGTCGGCGTGGCCACCCAGAACCCCGAGCTGCGGGCCAGGTTCACCGGCCGACCCGAGTTCGTGGTGAACTTCTTCGAGTTCATCGCCGAAGAGGTCAGGGAGTACCTGGCCAGGCTCGGGTTCCGCACCCTGGCCGAGATCGTCGGCCGGGTCGACCTGCTCGACTCGGCGCTGGCGGTGGAGCACTGGAAGGCCTCAGGGCTCGATCTCGCCCCGGTGCTTTACGCACCTCAGCTGCCCGACGGCGCCGCCCTGAGCTGTCAGCGGAGCCAGGATCACGGCCTGGACCAGGCGCTGGACCACACCCTCATCCAGCTCGCCGAGGGAGCGCTGACCGAAGGTCGCCCGGTTCGGCTCGAGCTGCCGATCCGAAACGTGAACCGGACCGTCGGCACCATGCTCGGCTACGAGGTGACCAGGCGCTGGGGCAGCGAGGGGCTGCCCGATGACACGATCGACGTCTGGTTCACCGGGTCGGCCGGGCAGTCGTTCGGGGCGTTTTTGCCGCCCGGCATCACGCTGCGCCTGGACGGCGACGCCAACGACTACCTGGGCAAGGGTCTGTCCGGCGGGCGGCTGGTGGTCCGGCCTCCGGCCGAGGCTCGGTTTGCCGCCGAGGAGCAGGTCATCGCCGGCAACGTGATCGGCTACGGCGCCACCGGCGGCGAGATCTTCCTCCGCGGCCTGGTGGGGGAGCGGTTCTGCGTGCGGAATTCCGGCGCGCTCGCGGTCGCCGAAGGCGCAGGCGACCACGGCTGTGAGTACATGACCGGGGGGCGCGTGGTGATCCTCGGTCCGGTCGGGCGTAACTTCGCGGCCGGCATGTCCGGTGGCATCGCCTACGCGCTGGACCTGCCGGAGATCCGGGTCAACATGGAGATGGTCGACCTGGACCCGCTGGACGAGGGCGACGCCGAGTTCGTGCGCGACGTAGTAGAGCGCCACCACGAACAGACCGGCTCGGCCGTCGCGGCGAAGCTGCTGGCCGACTGGGATCCGGGCCGGTTCACCAAGGTCATGCCGAAGGACTACAAGCGGGTGCTGTCCGCCGCGTCCGCGGCCGAGCGCGAGGGCCGCGACGTCAACGAGGCCGTCATGGCCGCGGCCCACGGGTAAGGGCGGCCATGGCTGATCCGAAAGGGTTTTTGTGCACCCCGCGGGAGATCCCGGCCCGGCGCCCCGTGCAGGTGCGGTTGCGGGACTGGCGCGAGGTGTATGAGCCGTTCCCGCCCGGCCAGCTTGAACGGCAGGCGGGCCGCTGCATGGACTGCGGCGTCCCGTTCTGCCACGGCGGCTGCCCGCTGGGGAACCTGATCCCCGAGTGGAACGACCTGGTCTGGCGGCACGATTGGCGTGCAGCCGCCGACCGCCTGCACGCCACGAACAACTTCCCGGAGTTCACCGGGCGGCTGTGCCCGGCGCCGTGCGAAGCCGCCTGCGTGCTCGGGATCAACTCCGATCCCGTCACGATCAAGCAGGTCGAGGTGGAGATCATCGACCAGGCGTTCGCGTCCGGCTGGGTGCCGCCGCGGCCCCCGGCCGCGTGGTCCGGCCGGACAGTGGCGGTGATCGGCTCGGGTCCGGCCGGACTCGCCGCCGCCCAGCAGCTGACCCGGGCCGGGCACGCAGTGACCGTGTTCGAGCGCGACGACGAGCCCGGCGGCCTGCTCAGGTACGGCATCCCCGCGTTCAAGCTGGAAAAGCGGCACCTGGACCGGCGGCTGGCCCAGATGCGGGCCGAAGGCACCGAGTTCCGCTGCGGCGCTGAGGCCGGGGTCGACATCACCGCCGATGAGCTGCGCGCCGCGTTCGACGCCCTCGTGCTGTGCGGCGGCGCCCGGGTCCCCCGTGACCTGCCGCTGCCCGGCCGGTCACTGGCCGGGATCCACCAGGCCATGGAATACCTGCCGCTCGCCAACCGGGCTGTGGACGGCGGCTCTGTCGGCCCGGCGCCGTTCGGGTCCGACCGGGACATCGGGGCCGTCGACTGGGCGGCCTTCGGGTCCGACCCGGAGATCAGCGCACGCGGCCGGCACGTGATCATCATCGGCGGCGGCGACACCGGCGCGGACTGCCTGGGCACCGCGCACCGGCAGGGCGCCGCGTCCGTGACGCAGCTTGAGATCCTGCCCCGCCCGCCGGGGTCCCGGCCCGGCCATCAGCCGTGGCCCACCTATCCCATGATCTACCGGACCTCCAGCGCGCACGAGGAGGGCGGCGAGCGGGCCTACGCAGTGGCCACGCTCGAGTTCCTCGGCGACTCAGGCGGCCGGGTCCGGGCGCTGCGGCTGGCCGACGTGGCCGGATTCGATCCGGTGCCCGGCACCGAACGCGAGCTCCATTGTGACCTGGTGCTGCTGGCGATGGGCTTCACCGGTGCCGAGCGGCCGGGCCTGCTCACCGATCTCGGCGTGGAGTTCGACGCGCGGGGCAACGTCGGCCGCGACGGACGGTACGCGACCTCGGTCCCTGGCGTGTTCGCCGCCGGCGACATGGGCCGCGGCCAGTCGCTGATCGTCTGGGCGATCGCCGAGGGCCGCAGCGCCGCCGCCGCCGTCGACCGTTACCTCGGCGGGAACGCCAACCTGCCTGCCCCGATCCCGCCTACCGCCCGTCCGCTTAGCTGAAACCGCAGGCAAAAACCCCGCAGGCACATAATCTGGGGAGCAATGGGCCTGGATCAACCTGTGGTCTAAGGGGACGGAAAGCGGCGATGGCAATTTGTCCGATTGGGCACGACTCGACCAGCGGTGACTTCTGTGACGTCTGCGGTAGGCCTCTCGCCACGAGTTCCGCCTCCAGCCAGGTCCGCGCGGTAGGCAAGCATCACGCCGGCCGGCCCGGAGCCGCGGCGGGTCCCGCTGAAACCTGTCCGAGGTGCGGCGTGGCGACCTCTGGCCAGTTCTGCCAGAGGTGCGGGTTGCGTTTTGCGGACCGCCGGTCCTTTGCGCCGCAAGCCAAGCCCGAGCCGTCTTTCTCGGGCACGCGGACCGACCCCTCCGATTCGCCATCCTCGCCTTCGCCGTCGTCCTGGTCGGCCGCGCCCACGCCGCCTTCGGAGCCGCCCTGGTCGGCCACGCCCACGTCGCCCTCGGAGCCGCCCTGGTCCGCTGAGCCGTCTTCGCCGTCAGGGCCGCCGTGGTCCGCTGGGCCATCCTCACCCCCGCGGCCGTCGCCTCCGGCGCCGTCGCCTCCGGCGCCGTCGCCCCTGCCTCAGGCGTCCCAGGCTTCCCCGGCGCCGTCGCTCCCACCACCGTTCCAGGCCCGCTCGTTCCCGGCTCGGTCGCCCCAGCCGTCCTCGCCTCCGGGGCCGCCCTGGTCTCCTGCGCCGCCCTCGCCTCCCGGGCCGCCGTGGTCCGCTGAGCCGTCCGCGGCCCCGCCGCCGTCGGCTCGGCCGCCATCTGCCCCGCCGCCGTCGGCTCGGCCGTCATCTGCCCCGCCG
>JASHVM010000730.1:0-8193 GCA_030044595.1 Streptosporangiaceae bacterium | reverse complement strand
CGGCCGGTGCGTGTGCCCGCCGGCTGCGGCCGGTGCGTGTGCCCGCCGGCTGCGGCCGGTGCGTGTGCCCGCCGACCGCGGCCGGTGTGCCGTAAATTTCCCTGCATGCATATCTACGAGTACGTCCAGCATCCCTGCACCACGTTGCACATTACGGGCCGGGCTCCGCGGCCGCCCAAGGTCAATGACGGGCGGGTCGGGCTGAACGGCCGAGTCGGCCTGCTGATCACCACTCTCGTCGGCACCATGGTCTGCGGTTACGTATTCGCCATCGTCGCGCTGATCAGCCTTCCGTCCGCGATTACTAGCCACAACCTGACCGTGATTATCGCCTGGGTCTCCTCGAATTTCCTCCAGCTTGTGCTCCTCCCGATCATCATCGTGGGCCAGAACCTGCAGGCTAAGGCGTCGGACACGCGCGCGGTACAGACCTATGAGGACGCCGAGGCGGTCCTGCACGAAGCCCTTGAGATCCAAAAGCACCTGGCTGCGCAGGACGAGGTGCTCAAGCAGCTGATCGCCGGCGCCAGCTGCGCCGCCAGCCACGTGAGCGGAGCCGCCCGGGCCGCCGGGGCCGCCGAGGCGTAGGGCGCGGCGCCCGGTGGACCGGTCCAGGCTTGAGGCGTTCAGCGACGGCGTCTTCGCGGTCGCGATCACCCTGCTCGCGCTCAACCTGGTCGTGGCCGGGCCCGGGCGAGGTCGTCCTCCGCTGCTCGGCCAGCTCAGCGCGCACTGGCCGGCGTTCCTGGCCTACCTGATCAGCTTCTTCACCATCGGCATCATCTGGGTCAACCACCATGCCCTGATCAGGACCGTGAGGACCGTCGACCGGACGCTGCTGTTCCTGAACCTGGTGCTGCTGTTGTTCGTGGTGCTGCTCCCGTTCGGCACCGCCACCGTGGCGGACTACCTCACCGCCGGCGACCAGGGCTCGCGCAAGCTGGCCATGGTCCTGTACGCCGCGGTGTTCCTCGGCATGTCGATCGGCTTCGCCGGGATCTTCGAGTGGACGTTGCACGGCCAGCACGTCTACCAGCCGCTGCCGCCCGACCAGCTCTGGCCGGCGCGGATTCGGTTCGGCAGCGGCGGGGCCGTCTACCTCGTCGCCATGATCGTCGCGCTGTTCAGCCCCATCGCCGCGTTCGTGATCATCGGCTTGACCGCCGTGTATTACGTTTTCGAGCGCACCCCCGCCTCCCCCGCCGCTGCTCCGGAGGACGACTCGGAGTGACCACAGGTAAATAGTTGCCATTAAGCAAGTGTTTGGCGGTACACTGGGTTAACGTGCGGGAAAGCGTCGACTCAGGCCAGGTAAACGGGGTCCCGGCTGCGCCGGGCGCGGCCCTACCCTCCGGCGGCGGCATCGGAAGCCCCGATCGGTACCGGTGGATCGCGCTGTCCAACACGACGCTGAGCATGACGATGGCGACGATCGACGCCTCCATCGTGATCATCGCGATGCCCGCCATCTTCCGCGGCATCGGGCTGAACCCGCTCACCCCGAGCAACGTGAGCTACCTGCTCTGGATGATCATCGGGTACCTGCTCGTCCAGTCGGTGCTCGTCGTGACGCTGGGCAGGCTGGGCGACATGTTCGGCCGGGTGCGCATCTACAACCTGGGCTTCGTCGTCTTCACGCTGGCTTCGATCGCGCTGTCGCTGGACCCGCTGACCGGGACCCACGGCGCGATGTGGCTCATCGGCTTCCGGTTCGTGCAGGCCTTCGGCGGCGCGATGCTGATGGCCAACTCGGCCGCGATCTTGACCGACGCGTTCCCGGCCAACAAGCGCGGCATGGCGCTCGGCGTCAACCAGATCGCCGGCATCTCCGGGCAGTTCGTCGGGCTGCTGCTGGGCGGCCTGCTGGCCGCCTGGAGCTGGCGCCTGGTGTTCTGGATCAACGTTCCCATCGGGGTGTTCGGCACGGTCTGGGCGTACAAGAGCCTGCGTGAGATCGCGACGACCAAACGCGCGAAGATCGACTGGATCGGGAACCTCACGTTCGCGATCGGGCTGGGCGTGCTGCTGGTCGCCATCACGTTCGGGATCCGCCCCTACGGCGGGCATCCGACCGGGTGGACCAACCCCTGGATCCTGGCCGGGCTGATCGGCGGGGCCGCCACCCTCGCGGTGTTCTGCGTCATCGAGACGAAGATCGCCGAGCCGATGTTCCAGATGAGCCTGTTCAAGATCAGGGCCTTCGCGGCCGGCAACGCGGCCAGCCTGCTCGGCTCGATAGCCCGCGGCGGCCTGCAGTTCATGCTGGTCATATGGCTGGCCGGCATCTGGCTCCCGCTGCACGGGTACGACTTCACCGTCACGCCGCTGTGGGCCGGCATCTACATGCTGCCGCTGACGGCGGGCTTCTTGATCGCCGGGCCGATATCGGGCACCTTGTCCGACCGGTACGGCCCTCGGCCGTTCGCGACGGCCGGCCTGCTCCTGGCCGCGTGCTGCTTTGTCGGCCTCATGCTGCTCCCGGTGGACTTCTCCTACTGGATCTTCGCGCTGCTGATCTTCGGTAACGGGGTCGGCTCCGGCCTGTTCGCCTCCCCCAACACCTCGGCGATCATGAGCAGCGTGCCGGCCCGGCACCGCGGCTCCGCGTCGGGCATGCGGTCCACCTTCCAGAACTCCGGCATGTCCCTGTCCATCGGCATCTTCTTCTCGCTGATGATCGCCGGCCTGGCGTCCACGCTCCCCCGGACCCTCACCAACGGGCTGCACGCCCAGGGCGTGCCGGTGTCGGTGGCCGCGCAGATCGGCCGCTTGCCGCCGGTCAGCACCATGTTCGCCGCGCTGCTCGGCTACAACCCGGTAAAGAACCTGCTGACGCCTTCCGGCGTGTTGTCCCGGCTCCCCGCGCACAACGCGGCGGTCCTCACCGGCAGGCGGTTCTTCCCGGACCTGATCTCGGCCCCGTTCCACCACGGCCTGGTCATCGTGTTCACCGCCGCCGCCATCATGTCGGTCACCGGCGCGGTGGTCTCCCTGCTGCGCGGCAAGCAGTTCTACTACGACGAGAAGAACCCGGTGGCCGGGCTGGCTGCGCGTCCCGCTGTCACCGCGGCGCCTGTTGCCGAGGGCATGAGCCCGAACGGACATCCTCGCAGCGCTGAGACCAGTGACTCCGCGCCGGCGGCCGGCCGCGCGGCCGGTGACTCCCCGGTCCTCAGGCGCGTTCATACGCACCGGGCTCGCGCGCGCCGGGCTCCCGCGCGGCAGGCTCCTCCGCGCGGCGGGAGCGGTTAGAATACGCCTGTGCCGCGTTACGAGTACCGATGCCGCGCCTGCGGCGACACGTTCGAGCTGAACCGCCCGATGGCCGAGTCATCGGCGCCATGCACCTGCCCGCAGGGCCATGACGATACGGTGAAGCTCCTGTCCACGGTCTCGGTAGCCGGCCTGGCGTCGGGTCCTGACCGGTCCGCGGGCCCGTCCGGCGGGGGATGCTGCGGCGGTGCCTGCGGCTGCCACTAGCGGCTGAACGGCTTCCGGTCTGGATTGCGTCAAATGAGGCGGCCACGGTGCCTCCGGTGGCACAGCGCCGAGATGCCCGGCTTGGTTCGCTGAGGGCGAGAGCCTAACGCAGTACGGAGGCACCCGCCATGGCCGCAGCGACGCCCGCGCGACCGTCCTGGCCGTCCCGGCCGGCCGATGAGTATTACTCCGACTACGCCCGGCCTGATCGCGCCGTGCTCGACGAGGCGCTATCCGATCGGGGGCCTGCCCACGGGGTGATCGCCGAAATGGCAGCGCTGCTGCGCGAGACGCGCGGCAGCATGGTCGTGGGCGGAATGATGATGGGCGCGGTGACGATCGGCATCGCCCTGGAAGCCGCCTTCTCGGCTCGGGCGGTGCGGCCCGGCGTGGTCGGAGCCCTCAACGTCGGTCTACTGTGCGGGCTGCTGTTCTGCTGGCTGCGCGCGGTCATCCTGCTGGCCCTGGCGGGCCGGCCGGTGCTCAATTCGCTCAGCGAGATGCGCTGGAAGACAGGAGCCCCGCTCGACCCGCGGCCCAGGTGGCTGACGCTGCCGGGGGCCGGGACGGACTCGCAGGAATGGACCTGGATTCATGCGCACATGTTGCTGGGCGCGGCGCGCCTGACCAGGTCTCGCATCCAGCTCGCTGACACCTGGACCTACGTCACGGCCGCGTACTTCCTGCTGTGGACCGTCCTTATTTTCGTCGGTCTCTGAGGCGGCCGAGAGGCAACAGGACCGCGTTTCAGCTGGGAGTTTGTCAACTGCGTCGCTATGACCCATCGTTAGAACCAATGTCGGCGGGTACCCGCAGGCCGACGAAGAGGGCATTCCGACGGTGACACGAAGATGCAGCCGATGGTTTCCGGCCAGGGATTTTGGGGCCTGCTTAGTCCCAATGAGCAAGAAGTCCTATCCGGGCTCGGCCGGACCAGCGTGTTCCCGGCCGGTGCCACGATGTGCGTCGAGGGAGAGCCGACGACGCACGTCTTCGTCCTGATGACCGGCTGGGTGAAGATCTTCTCCACCACCAATGAGGGTCGTGAGATCGTGCTCGCGCTCCGCGGCGACGGCGACATCGTCGGGGAAGTCTCGGGCGTGACAACCGGCCACCGCAACGCCACCGTCGAGGCCGTCGACAAGGTACGCGCCCTGATCGTGCGGCACGAGGCGTTCAGTTCGTTCCTTGACTCCAGCCCGGGCGCAAGCCGCGCTTACCGGCGCGTGGTGACGCAGAAATGGAACGACGCCGACACGATGCTGCGCAGCCGCGCGGTCACCACCGGCGGGCAGCGGCTGGCCGGGCTTCTGCTCGACCTCGCGGGACGGCATGGCCGCGGAGCCGACGGCGTAATCCACCTGGTGATGCCGTTGTCGCAGGAGGAGCTGGCCAGCCTGGCCGGCACATCGCGGGCCACGGTCACGCGGGCGCTCAGCAACTGGCGCAAGCGCGGCTTCATCCGCACCGGCCAGCGGCGCGTCACGATCATCAACCTCAAGGGCCTCAGGCAGGTGGCGGGCCAGCAAGCGTGACCCGCGCCCGGGATCGGCGAGCCAGGATCACCGGGTCAGGGCCGGGGTTCTCGGTTCGGTTGTGCCGAACCTCGCCGCGGTACGGGCGGCCGTGCCCAGTGCCCACCGGCTGGTGGTGACCAGGCCGAGGACGAAGACCACGCAACCGCAGGCCGCCAGCACGAACCAGGCGGCGTGACTGGCCGACACGAAGCCGGTGCTCAGCGGGCTGCCGTGCAGGTTCCCGGCGAGGATCGAGCCGGTGACGGCGACGCCGAGCGACTGGCCGACCTGACGGCTGGTTGAGGCGATGCCCGACGCCACCCCGGCCTGAGCGGTGGGCATGCCGGATACCGCGGTATAGGTGATCGGCGCGTTCACCACCCCGCCGCCGATGCCGAACACGATGAACGCGACGGTAATCGGCAGCAACCCCGAGGACAAGGTAAGCCGGGACAGCAGGATGGCGCCGACGGCGAGCCCCGCGCCGGCCGCCAGCATCGGCAGCCGGGCGCCCCGGCGGGAGAGTATCCAGCCGGACAGCACCGCGCCCAGCGCCATCATCGCGGCCATCGGGACCAGGTGCAGGCCGGCCTGCAGCGCGGCCATGCCCCGCGCGTCCTGCAGGTAGAGCGTGGCGAGGAAAAGGAACCCGCCGATGGCAGCGGTGGCGCAGATCGCCGTCAGCACGGCGCCCGAGAACGGAACGCTGCGGAAGAACCTCGGGTCGAGCACCGGTTCCTTACGGCGCGCCTCGTAGACCACGAACGCCATAAGGGACGCTGCCGCGACCGCGAACAGCGCCAGGATCGCCGGCGCGTGCCAGCCGAGCTCGGGTCCCTCGATGATCGCGTACGTGATCGATCCGAGCATCACGATGATGAGCGCCTGCCCGCCCAGGTCCGGCCGCCGCGGCCTGGGCGCCCGGGATTCCGGGACGAAGCGCGCGGTCAGCGCGATGGCGGCGATGCCGACCGGGATGTTGATCCAGAATGCGCCCCGCCAGCCCACGGTATCGACGAGCACTCCGCCCAGCACCGGGCCGAGCGCCAGCGACAGCCCGTACGCACCGCCCCAGACGCCGATGGCGCGGGCGCGTTCGGCCCGGTCGGTGAAGGTATTGGTGATGATGGACATCGCGACCGGGTTGAGCATGGACCCGCCGACCGCCTGCACCATGCGGAACGCGATCAGCCAGCCCAGGCCCGGCGCCACGCTGCACAGTCCCGACCCTGCGGTGAATACCGCCAGGCCCAGCTGGAAGACGCGGCGCCGGCCAACGCGGTCGGCGGTGGCACCGGACAGCATCAGCAGGCTGGCCAGGACGAGCGCGTAACCGTCGACGATCCACTGCAGGCCGGAGACGCTGGCGTGCAGGTCCCGCCCGATGGCCGGCAGCGCGACGTTGACGATCGTGCTGTCCAGGCCCACGATGAACAGGCTCGAGCAGCAGATGACGAGCACGAGCAGGCGGCGACGGCGGCTGAGTTCCGGCAGCAGGATCACCCGGGTTGGCTGGGATGAACGTAATTGCGTCTCTACAACTAACTTGGTGTCCGGCGCGGGGCGCAAGGCCGGGCAGCTGAGAGATTTGTCACCGTCTGTGATGGTTCTTCCCGCGCGAGGATTCAGTGCCCGGCGTTCTCGGCGGCCAGCCCGCCGGCCCGGCCCAGGCGGGCGGCGGTCGCCTTCGCCCACCCAGTCGTGCAGACCAGGCCCAGCAGGAGCACCGCGTACCCGCAGCCGGCCAGGATCCACCAGCCCGCGTGGCTGGCGTGCACGAAGCTCGCCCGCATCGGCCCGCGCATGCTGGCCGCCAGGACCGAGCCGACGACGGCCACGCCGAGCGACTGGCCGAGCTGACGGCTGGAGGAGTTCATCCCCGAGGCCATGCCCGCCTGGGTTTTCGGCACGCCGGACATGACCCCGTTGGTGATCGCCGGGCTCGCCAGGCCGGCCCCGATCCCGAACAGGGCATAGGTGACGACCAGGTACAGGTGCTCCGTCGTGCCCGTCAGCCGCGACAGGGCCGCGCTGCTCAGCGTGAGGGCCGCGCCGGCGGTGACCAGGGGTATCCGCGGGCCTCGCCGGGCGACCACGCGGCCGGCCACGGGCGCGCACAAGGCCATCACCACCGGCATGGGCAGCACGGTCAGCCCGGCCTGCAGCGCGGACAGTCCCCGCACGTCCTGCAGGTACAACGTGGAGAGGAACAAGAACCCGGCCATCGCGGCGATGGCGCAGACCGCGGCGAGGTTGGCCCCGGCAAAGGGCACGCTGCGGAAGAACCGCAGGTCGAGCGCGGGCTGCTCGCGGCGGGGCTCATAGGCGACCAGCACCGCCAGCGCGGCTACCGACAGCGCGAAAAAGCCGAAGATCTCCGGCGAGGGCCAGCCGTGGCCGGGACCCTCGATGATCGCGTAGGCCAGCGAGCCGAGCATGACGATGATGAGGAACTGCCCCAGAGGGTCGGCACGGCGTGACCACGGTGCCTTCGAGTCGGGCACGAACAGCGCGGTCAGCGAGATGGCGGCCAGGCCGACCGGGATGTTCGCCCAGAAGATCCCGCGCCAGCCGACCGCTCCGACCAGCACACCGCCCAGCACCGGCCCCAGCGCCATGGACAGGCCGAACACGCCGTCCCAGACACCGATCGCGCGGGCGCGCTCGGCGGGGCCGGTGAACGTGTTCGTGATGATGCCCAGGGCGGCCGGGTTGAGCATCGACCCGCCCACTCCCTGCACGACGCGGAAGCCGATCAGCCAGCCCAGGCTGGGGGCCAGGCTGCACAGCCATGCGCCGAGGGTGAACAGCGAAAGGCCGACCTGGAAGATCGTCCTGCGCCCGATCCGGTCGGCCAGCGCGCCGCAGAACATCAGCAGGGCGGCCAGGGTGATGGTGTAGGCCGCGACCGTCCACTGCAGGCCCGAGACGGTGGCGTGCAGGTCGCGGCCGATGGCCGGCAGGCCGACGTTGACGATCGTGTTGTCCAGGCCGACCATGAACAGGCTCATGCAGCAGATGGCGAGCAAGAGCGCCCGGCGCCCGCCGCCCGGGAAGGGCACGGCTGCCTGCGCGCCCGTGCCCGCGCCGGCTGAGGTGGCTCGGGCGGGCGCGAAGCTCCGGACGGGTACCGGTCTCGGTCCCGGTCGCGGTCTCGGTCCTGGTCGCGGTCCTGGTCCTGGTGCCGGTCCTGGTC
>JASHVM010000729.1:0-6151 GCA_030044595.1 Streptosporangiaceae bacterium | reverse complement strand
GCCCGGCCGCCAAGGTCGTCATATAGTGTCGCGTCAAACCAGCTAATCCGCACGCCGCGACTCCGATGGCCCGACGGCCAACCAAGGCCTGAAGCTGCCGATGAGGGACGTCCCCCCGGCGTCTACCGAGCCCGTCTATCTGCCCCTGCCGGACAGCACGGTGAGCCACCCTCAGGCAGGCCGGCCGGATGCTCCCTGAACGGGGCGGCTGCCGATCATGAATTGCCGGGTTCATGCCCGTGGCCAACGGCCCGGCCGCAGGCGACTTTCCGCCCTGGCGATTCACCGCAGTCCGGGATGTAGCCTGGAATTACCGGGGGAACCAGACGATGACCAGGGCTTAAGAGGCACCGGCGTGAGCACTGACACAGCACCACCGCCGCGGGAGCCGTACTGGCCGGGCCAGCCGCCGCCGAGGAAGCCGTACTGGCCGGTGCTGCCGCCGCCGAGGCACCGGGTTTTCCTGTGGGTCTTCCTGGCGATCCAGGTGATCTTCCTGGGCTGGATCATCTACGCGGGCGTGTCAGCCCCGCAGAACGGCCTCGGCCTCCAGATGGGGTTGTGGGCCGTGACGTTCGTGATCACCAGCGCCATCTACCTCATCATCTGCCAGCTGCCGCGCAGTCCGCGCTAGCCGTCACCACCCAGACGGCCACGTAACAGCCCGCCGGCATCTCCCCAAGGTTCGCCGCACGCATCGCGAGCTTGGCCTCCGGCTGCTGGTTGCAACGGCCCAGCCAGCTATCGGGTCACCCAGAAGGCATCCAGCGCATCCTGGTCAGAGTAGTGTCCCCGCACTTCCGCGATGCGGCCGTGCTCCAGCCGCATGAGATGCCACACCGCGCCGGGGGCGAAGCAGGACTCCAGGGTGGCGGTATCCCCCGCGGCCAGCGCCTGGTAGAAGCGGCGCACCGTCTCAACATCAGCGCTAGTGACCGTCATGGTCGGGCTCCGATCGCATGCTTGCTGTCATCGGCTCGCGGGACACGGCCAGTATCGTCCTGCACCTGCTGAAACGGCAGACGTAGCCAACCTGGCCTTCGTCCCGAAGCCACCGCGCGAGGTCGCCTACCACGACCCTTACCTGTCTGACCTGCCTCGCACCGTCGTTGGGCATCCGCTGGCGTCTTGCGCGCTGCCGACTGCCAGCGCTGCGGCATGCCCGACCTGGGCAGGACCGTCCGTCAGCGCCCGCTGGCGTCCACTGCCGGCGATGCGATTGTTATCACTTGATTACTCGGTTGCTCGCGAGTCGGCATCGGTACTGGTGACCCTCTCGCCGTCTTGACGCCCGCTTTGGGCCCTGCCGAGAATTGCGAATACGTCACAGGTGGGGATTGCCGTGGGGGTCGGGTCGTCGAGCCTGATCTTGGACCGGCTTTGGCCTACCGGCACCTAGGAGGGGAAGATCATGGCTGAGCATCCTAACGTCGCTCTCATCAAGGACGGGTACGCCGCCTTCGCCAAGGGCGACCTTGCCGCTCTCAACGACCTATTCGCCGAGGACCTGCTCTGGCACGAACCCGGGCGGAATCAGCTCGCTGGCGACTTCCGCGGACGGGAGGCCGTCTTCGCGTACTTCGGCAAGCTGATGGAGGCCACCGAGGGATCATTCCACCTCGACCTAGAGGCGGTCTTCGCCGACGACGAGCGCGCTGTCACGCTGGTGGTCGAAACGGCCAGCCGGGGCGGCCGGAGCGTCAAGATCAACGCAGCGCACATCTTCCATCTGCGCGATGGCAAGGTGGTGGAATTCTGGAACGCCTCCACCGACCCGTACGCCTACGACGAGCTCTTCGGCTGACCGGACGATCAAGTCTCGTCGGCCAGCCCGCCGAGGTACCCAATGAGTGCCGTGACGGCACGGGCGCAGTCTGAACTGGGCAAGACGGACTAGCCGCCGAACGACCATGTGGCACATATGTGGCACAACGCGGCGAGCACCAATGACAGCACATCCTGAGCAGGTCCCTTTTAGGCTCTGATCAGGATCTTTAGGAGCGCCCCGACCGCGACTCGAACGCGGGACCTACTGCTTAGGAGGCAGTCGCTCTATCCGCTGAGCTATCGGGGCTAACGCGGCTCTAGCCTACCTGGGCCAACACCCGGCCGACGCCGTTACCGGAGCGGGGTCGCACCGATTGGGCTCGGTCCTGGCCATGTAGCGCGCTCACCAGCACGGGGATTGCTCGGGAACGAGCCGTCGGCTTGAGGCTAGCGCGGCGTGTTCTGGTCCGGGCGGAAGGCGGCGCCGTGCCCGGGCACAACCAACGAGGCGAACGACAGCAGCAGTTCCCGGCTGGCGTGCAGGGCGCGCGGATCAGAGCCGAGCGGGTCCTCGGCGGGACCGTCAGCGTGCCACCAGGCGTGCGTGCACACGACCACATCACTCGCGGTGGAGGCCACCGTGGAGATGTCCTCGGCGGTATGCCCCGGCGTGCGCAGCAGCCGAACCGACGGCGCGAGTTCCACCCCGTCCGCGTCACGGTCGATCCAGCGGTCCCCTACGTACATGGCCCAGTGATCATGAATTCGTGCCGCGGGGAACAGCGCGGCGTTGACCGTGTGATCGGGATGATGATGGCTGAACACCACGTCCGTCACGTCCCCGGCCTGCGGGCCGCGAGCGGCCAGCGCGGCCAGCAGGACTGCACGGGAGGCGACCATGCCGGGATCGACGACGATGACCGCGTCGCCGTCCATGATCAGTGTCACCGTGCCCGCCACCCGCTCGTCGTCGCCGTCCCGGCCTACGTACCCCTCGTGCAGGACGTAGACCGATGCGGAGCCGCCCGGCGCGACGGTGAGTTCAGCCACGAGGCCGACCCTACCGCGCGCCCGGCCCGGCCGAGCTCAGACCAACGCCGGTGACTGCGTTATGGCTCTTTCGGGTACGGTGTCACAACCGCGCGGCAGGTCTGAGGCTGGTGAGGCTGACGCGCCGTGTTACCACTGCCGGTGTGGGAGGAGGAGAGGCGCTAGGGGAGATCGAAGGGAATCGGGAGGCCGTCCAGGGCGTGCGCGCACAGGTCGTCTTCGCGGTCGGCGGGGAGGGCGGCGATGATCCTGGCCACCAGGTCGCGCAGGCGCTTCGTGTTGGCCGCGAAAACCTCGAAGACCTCGGCCTGGGTGACGCCTTCGCCTTCCTCGACGCCGGCATCGGTGTCGGTGACCAGGGTCAGTGTCGCATAACAGAGCGCGAGCTCGCGGGCCAGGACCGCCTCGGGGTGACCGGTCATCCCGACCAGCGTCCAGCCCTGAGCGGCGAACCACAGTGATTCGGCGCGGGTGGAGAACCGCGGACCTTCGATGACGACCAGCGTCCCGGAACCGGCGGGATTCCAGCCGGACTCGCGGGCGGTCGCGATCGCGACCGGGCGGATCGACGGACAGTAAGGATCGCTGAACGCCACGTGGCAGGCGCTCTCGTCGTAGTACGTCTGCGCTCGGGTCCTCGTTCGGTCGACCAGCTGGTCGGGGATGACCAGCGTGCCCGGGCCGTAGGAGGGAGTTAGCGAGCCGACGGCGCTGGGAGCGAGCACGCGGCGCACGCCCAGGGAACGCAAGGCCCACATGTTCGCGCGGTAGGGGATCTTGTGCGGCGGGAACCGGTGGTCGCGGCCATGCCGGGGCAGGAACGCGACCGTCTTGCCGGCTACCTCCCCCACCGTGATCGAATCGCTCGGCGCGCCAAACGGGGTATCGATCTTCAGCTCTTCGGCGTCCTCGAAGAACTCGTAAAACCCCGATCCACCGATGACGGCGATATCGGCCAAGGGGGACGACCCTCCCGAGAGCACAGCCGGGGAGAACGGGCCCGCCACATCCGGCATCGCGGATCAGGCGACCTTCTCGCTCGACGAAGACGCCGGTTTGGATGAGTTGGACGCGGTCTCGCCGGACTTCTTTTCCCCCGACCCGTTGCTGGCAGCGGCCGACTCGCTCGACTTGGCCGCAGACGTCGCCTCGCTGGACTGCTTGCCCTTGGTCGCGCCGGAACCGTTCCGGCTGTCCGTGCGGTAGAAACCCGATCCCTTGAACACGATCCCGACCGGGGAGAACACCTTCCTCAGCCTGCCCCCGCAGGCGGCGCACAGGCTCAGCGGCTCGTCGGTGAACTTCTGCACGACCTCGACCGGCTCACCGCAGTCGGTGCAGGTGTACTGATATGTGGGCACGGACCCTCCTTCACGCAGCCCGGAGGGCAGCGCAGGCAAAACTCGGGTGGTTCAGGTTAGCACTCGCGGTATCCGACTGCTAAGCATATCCAACCACGCAGGCAGGCCCAGGATTCCCGGGTCCCGCGGCGGCCGACGCGGTAAAAGGCGCGGCAATTCGTCCCGAGCCATGTGGCGAATAGCGCGGCGGAATTGCGATCGGGCGGCCCGCGAGGACCAGTGGGCTCGGGGGAAGCAGAATCTCCGGTCGGACGATGCTACGGCGAGGCGGCTAGCACCGCGCCGCGGGCAGCGACGTGATGCCGCAGCCCAGGCGGACCGCGGCCCGCACCGGCACGTCGTGCGGTTCGGCGGGCACGCGGCCGATCAGCTCGCCGTCGTAGAGTAGCGCGATCACCGGGATCAGCGGGCCGACGCGGGCCAGCGCGCGGTCGAAATTCCCCCCGCCGCGACCGAGCCGGTTCCCGGCCCGGTCGACGGCGAGCGCGGGTGCCAGCACCACGTCGGCCCTGGCCACCGCCTCCACCCCGCGCGGCGGCTGCCCCGGTTCCCGCAGCCCCCGCGGCCCCGCCACCAGCGAATCCGGTCCCTCGTACGAGGCCCAGTCCAGGTCCCCGTCGGCGCGCAGCAGCGGCAGCAGCACGTAGCTGCCCCGCTTCCACAGCGCGTACACGAGCCCGCGCGTGTCCGGCTCGGCGCCCACCGAGTAATAGGCGGCGATCGTCCCCGCCATCTGGACCTCGGGCAGCGACAGCAGCGCGTCCCGGATCAGCCGCCCGGCCGCGGACCGCTGATCAGCGGACAGCCTGGACCGGGCGGCGAGCACCTGTGAGCGCAGCCCGGCCTTATCCTGGCGAACCTGGGACACGAGCCACATTTTCTCCCCTGAGGGATGGCGGGCCGCACGCGGGGCAGGGAGCATGCCGTGGAGTTCGCTAGTGTTCTGGACATGGCTGATAACGACGCCAACACGAAGACCCCGAAAGACGTGACCAAGGCCGTCATCCCCGCCGCCGGCCTGGGTACCAGGTTCCTGCCCGCGACCAAGGCGACTCCCAAGGAGATGCTGCCGGTCGTGGACAAGCCCGCGATCCAGTACGTGGTCGAAGAGGCCGTGGCGGCCGGCCTGGACGACGTGCTGCTCATCACCGGCCGCAGCAAGCGATCCATCGAAGACCACTTCGACCGGGCGTACGAGCTCGAGGAGGCGCTGGCGGCCAAGGAAGAATACGAACGGCTGGCGCAGGTACGCGAGTCCAGCGAACTGGCCAGCGTGCATTACGTGCGCCAGGGCGACCCGAAGGGGCTCGGCCACGCCGTGCTCTGCGCCGCCCAGCACGTCGGGCACGAGCCGTTCGCGGTCCTGCTGGGCGATGACATCATCGACAGCCGCGACCCGCTGCTGATCAGGATGATCGAGGTGCGCAAGCGCTACGGCGGCAGCGTCGTGGCGCTGATGGAGGTCGACCCGGAGCAGGTCTCGCAGTACGGCTGCGCGGCGATCACGCCGACCGCCGAAGAAGACGTGGTCAGCGTGACCGACCTGGTCGAGAAGCCGGTGCCCGGCTCGGCGCCCAGCCGCTGGATCCTGATCGGCCGCTACGTGTGCGACCCGGCGGTGTTCAACGTGCTGCGCCAGACGCCGCCCGGCCGGGGCGGGGAGATCCAGCTCACCGACGCGCTGCTGACCCTGGCCAAGATGAGCCCGGCCGAGGGCGGCGGGGTCTACGGCGTGCTGTTCCACGGCCGCCGCTACGATACGGGCAACAAGCTCGACTACCTGCGCACGCTGGTCCAGTTCGCCTGCGAGAGGTCCGACCTGGCCGAGGAGATCGTGCCGTGGCTGCGTAAGTACCTGGACGGCCTCCCTTGAGCGAGCCAGTGAAGGGGGAAAGGGGAGGCGGGTGGGGCGGCGGCGCCTGGACTGAGGAGCAAGGAAGAGGAATGGTAAGGGGGAACGGGGAGGCGGGCGG
>JASHVM010000728.1:0-2735 GCA_030044595.1 Streptosporangiaceae bacterium | reverse complement strand
AGCGGCGCCGACGCCCAGATGACGCAGCCCGCGCCGAGCAGGCCCGCGGCGACGCGGATGGCGGCGCCGCCCGCGGCGACGCGGATGCGACCGGCTCCGCGGGTCATCGGCGGACGCCCATCAACGGACGACGGGCATACCCGGCCAGCGGCAGGTCCAGGGACGCGGCCCCGTCCCAGTGGACGACGGGGACGCCGAGTTCGCGCAGCGAGAACCTGATCGCCTCTTGTTCCATCCGCCAGATCCGCCTGGCCATCCGGTCCGTGCTGCGCGGCCGGGCCGGCGGCTCGGTGTTGAGCACGTCGACGACCAGCATCGTGAAGCCGCGCTCGCGCATGTCCCGCAGCGTCTCGACAAAGCGCTGATCCAGCAGCGGGCTGAACACCACGACCAGAGCGCCGGGAGGCAGCGCGGCCCGCGGCAGCCTGCGGAAGCTGTCCCCCCGCGTCCAGCCCGCGTCGCTGGCCAGCATCGAGTCGATGATGCGGTACACCTGCCGGCGGCCCAGCCCGGGGGTGAGCCAGCTGGCGCCGCCCCACTGGTACGTGATCACGCCCACCCGGTCCCTGGCGTCCAGGTAGGCGCGGGCCGCGGCGGCCACGCCGCGCAGCGCCAGATCCAGGGCGGACGACCCGGGCTCGCCCACGTCCGACGTGGCGTCGGCGAGCAGCACCACATCCTGGGAGCGCTCGGCGGCGAACGTGTTGACCTGCAGCCGCCCGCGCCGGGTACTGGCCGGCCAGTTGATGCTGCGCTGCCTGTCGCCGGGCACGTATTCGCGCACTCCGGCGAACTCGATGCCCTCGCCGAAGGTCCGCGCCGGGTGCTCCCCGAGCCGGTTCGGCAGCCGGGCGAGCACCACCGTGGTCCGCTGCTGCGCCGGGGCGGGGTAGCACTCGAGCCTGGGCAAGTTCACGGTCAGGTGCCCTTCGGCCAGTCGCCAGCGGTCGCGCAGCACCACGTCCATGGTGCCGATCTGCCGCCGTCCCCAGCGTTCCGGGATGACCGTGAAGCGTGCCTGCGGCCCGTCGGCGGTCGCGGCGCCGACCGGCCCGACGTCAGAGCCCGGGTGCAGCGTCCACCGCACGCTGCACTCGCCCTGCCCCTCGACGGCCACGTCGAGGGCGACCAGCTCACCTTCGAAGACCCGCTGGCTGCTCGGCCGCACCCGCACGCTGACCCGGGGCGGGCGCCACTGGCCCCGGCCCGCAGACCCCGCCGCGAGCAGCAACAGCGCGGGCGCGGCCAGGCCCGCGAACTCCGGGCGCCGGGTGATCGTCGCGATGAACAGCCCCGCCAGGCCCAGCGTGAGCAGGCGGCGGGCGTGCCGCGACGACCTCCACCGCAGGCTGAGACCGGTGTCGGCCGCCTGAAGCGATGCCTCGTTCGGGATAGAAGAAGACGACATCAGCCGGTGACCGCCGGGGCCTGGTCGCGGCCGCCCACCCGCGCGGTCTTCGGGTTCGGGTCGGTTTTCGGCGTCGGCACGGCCGAGAGCAGCTTGGCCACCACGTCATCGGAGGAGACCTGGCGGACCCACAGCTCGGGCCGGAGCGTCACCCGGTGCGCCAGCGCGGGCACCGCCACCTGCTTGATGTCGTCGGGGACCACGTAGTCGCGCTGGTTCAGCAGCGCCTGGCCGCGGGCCAGCTGGACCAGCGCCAGACCACCGCGCGGGCTCGCTCCTACCTGGACCTGCGCATCCTTCCGCGTCGCGGTGACGATCGCCACGACGTAATCGAGCAGGTCACCGCTGACCTCGACCTGCTCGAGTGATTCGCGCATGGCGAGCACCCCGTCCGGGCTGGTCACCGGGTTCAGTTCCACGTACTCGCTGGCCCGGGCCACCCGCCGCCGGAGCATGTCCGTCTCGTCCCCGGCCGTCAGGTAGCCCAGCCGCAGCCGCATCAAGAACCGGTCGAGCTGAGCTTCGGGCAGCTCGTAGGTGCCCTCGTACTCGATCGGGTTGTCCGTGGCCAGCACGATGAACGGCCGGGGCAGCCCGCGGGTCTGCCCGTCCACGCTCACCTGGCCCTCGCCCATCGCCTCGAGCAGCGCCGCCTGGGTCTTGGGCGGCGTCCTGTTGATCTCGTCGGCCAGCAGCAGCTGGGTGAACACCGGACCCGGGCGGAACACCATGTCGGCCGACCGCTGGTCGTACAGCGCGGCACCGACCACGTCGGAAGGCAGCAGGTCCGGGGTGAACTGGATGCGGGCGAAATCCAGGCCGAGCACCTTCGCGAACGACCGCGCGATGAGGGTCTTGCCCAGGCCGGGCAGGTCCTCGAGCAGGACGTGGCCTCCGGCCAGGATGCCGATCAGCACCAGCTCCAGGGTCCGGCGTCGGCCGACCACCGCGCGCTCGAGCTCGTCCAGGATGGCCGAGCACCTGCCAGCCGTCTCTTCTGGGCCCATCAGAGCTTCTCCAATCGGTCGATGAGGCGCGCCAACTTGCGCCGCGGGATCCCGCGCGCGTCCGCGCCGCCCCGCGGCGAGACCTGCGGCCGGGTCGCCGGGTCGATCCACCGCCACAGGTCAGCGTCGCGGGGACCGCGGCACAGCAGCCTGCGGGCCGCGGCCGGATCCTGGTACAGGTGGACGCCGTGGCGTTCGGCCAGCCGGGCCGCCAGCAGGTGCTCGAGCACCGGCCGCAGCTCGCTGTCGTAAAAGCCCCGGCTGGTCATTGCGTTGTGCACCACGAACCTGCGCCGGGAGTAGCCGGACAGCGTCCGGGC
>JASHVM010000087.1:0-10703 GCA_030044595.1 Streptosporangiaceae bacterium | reverse complement strand
GTGCACGAACGCGGTGGCACCGGGAGCGACGCGGTTGACCGCTCCGCCGAGCGCATCGAAGGCAATTCCGCCGGAACCGCCGCTGGCGCCGCTCACCCGCTGCAGGCTCTCCACGCCGGACAGCAGGGTGCCGATCGCTTGACTGGTCAAAGGCTTGGTGAAGAAATCCGATTTGGCGTACTCCGACGCCCGGGAGAGGCGGCCTTGGGGGTTCTGCGTGGGCAGGTGGCACTCGTTCACGGTGTAGCTCGCGCAGCCCGCCTCGACCAACATGGCGTGCAGCCAGGATGTGCTCTGCAGGAAGGACGAGGACGGTCCGGAGCCGGCGGCGGCGTACAGCTTCTCCAGCTGGGCGTGGGCGGCGCTCACGCTGCCGAGGTAGGTGCCGCCGACCTGGATGGACGGGATGGACCCGCCGGGCGCGGCGGCGAGGTGCAGGTTCGACCACAGTTCGTCCGGGGCGTGCGGCGCCCAGGACTGCCAGGCCGAGATCACCCGGGCCGCCTGTGACCAGGGCCAGGACAAGAAGAACAGGACGATCTGGCCGGCCGGGTGGGTGGTGAAGGTGAACGAGGTGACCACGCCGAAGTTGCCGCCCCCGCCGCCGCGGCAGGCCCAGTACAGGTCGGGGTTACTGCTCGAGTCGCAGGTCCTGACCTGGCCGTCCGCGGTGACGACCTGCAAAGACCGCACGTTGTCGCTGGTCAGCCCGTAGGCGCGGGCGACCACGCCGATGCCGCCGCCCAGCGTGAGTCCCGCGATGCCGACGGTCGCACAGGACCCGCCGGGCACCGCGCGGCCGTGTGCCGAGAGCCCGTTGTAGAAGTCGATCAGCCTGGTACCCGCCCCCACGGTCGCGGTGTTGCCGCTGACTGTCACGCCGGCCATCTTGGTCACGTCGACGATCAGGCCGCTGGTCGACGACCAGCCCGCGTAGCTGTGCCCGCCGCACCTGGCGGCCACCGGGACGCCGTACTTGCGCACGAAGGCGAGGCAGGTCGTCACGTCGTGAGGATCGCGGCAGTAGGCGATCCCGGCCGGGTGAAGCGAGTCGAAGCGCGGGTCGAAGAGCTCCTTGGCCGTGGTGTACCCAGCCTCGCCGGGCCGGACCAGAGATCCGGACAGGTCCTTGGCCAGGGCAGCCCAGTCGGAGGCCGAGGGCGGTCCCGAGGCGGCCGCGGTCCGGCCCGCGGCGGCGGAGCCGACCGAGTCCGCGGTGCCGGCCGCCGTGCCCGCGGTCCCGGCCGTGGTGCTGCTGCGGGTGGGGCTGCCGCTGCACGAGGACAGCAGCGAGGCACCCCCGGCCGCCGCCGCGAACCGCAGGAACGCGCGCCGACCCGCGACGTTCGGTCTTCTCAGGTCTTGGCTGTCGCAATCTGATCCAGCGCTTCCGGACCTGGCCATCACAGCCCGCCTTCCGTTCGGTGACCTGCACCCCTGACGCTCACCAGGGTGAGCGTTCACCGGTAAGGACGCCGCACTACGGGCGGCGGTTGGATCCGGCGAGTCGCCGGAAGTACAGCCGGATGACCGATATTCCCGGCTACGCCAAGGGCGAACCCGGGAACGCGGGTCGATATTCGCTTGCTTGCGGCGGCACGGCGGAAATATAGTTGAGTTACTCAACTGTTGAGGAACTCAGGCAACTTATCCGGGCGACGGGAGGTGAGCGCGATGGATGAGCTACTGGGCACGGCGACCGCGCCGGACGCGCGATCCGTGCCGCACGCGACACCTTTCGTTACGACGGATCCTTCGGTTAGTGACGACGAACTGAACCAGCAGATCGCCGGCACGTTCACCCAACTTATCAACCAAGCCCACGACCTCGGCCAGGACGTCGCGTCCCACTTCGGGCTGACCGGCAGCGACGCCAAGGCCCTGTTCATGCTCAGCGCGCCGATGACGATGAAGGAACTGGGCGCCAAGATGGGCGTCGACCCCTCCTTTGTCACCTCTGTCGCGGACGCGCTCGAGAAACGCGGCCTGGCGCGCCGGGAACCCTCCGAGCGCGACCGGCGCAGCAAGAACCTTGTGCTCACCCGGGAAGGCGAGAAGCTCAGGGACCTGATCTGCGGTGAGGTGATGGCCCGGGCGCCCTGGCGCCCGCTGGACACCGGTGAGCGCCACTGCTTGCTCGGGCTGTTGCGGAAGATGATCAGGCTGGGCGGGAGGTGATGGCGTCACAACCGCGGCGGCTGCCTCGTCATAACGATGACAACACGGCCGCACGGCCGTCATAACTGCTGACGACCACACGGGATGAGGAAAGACGTAACGGGGGCTGATACCACGGCCCGTTCGGCCGAAAAGAAGGGTTTCAAGCCAACAAACCACAGTTCGTGACCGCAGGAGCTTAGCCGGTCGCGACGGTAGTTCAGTACGCCCTCAATCAAAGGGGAGATTCGCTTGTCCGCCACACCACCAGACACCGGTCAGCAGGCCGCTCTCAACGGCGTACCTGTCCGGGAGGTCAGTCAAGCGGCGGCGTCACACGCCGCCGGGAGCCCAACCACCGGGACCCCGTCGCGGCGGCTGGGCCTGGCCCTCGCCGTCATCGCGACGGCACAGCTCATGGTCGTGCTCGACGCGACGATCGTGAACGTCGCCCTGCCGCACATCCAGACCGCGCTCGGCTTCTCCGGGTCCAACCTGGAATGGGTCGTCAACGCGTACGCGCTGGCGTTCGGCGGGCTGCTGCTGCTCGGCGGGAGGTCCGGCGACCTACTGGGGCGCCGCCGGGTCTTCATCGCCGGCATCCTGGTCTTCTCGCTAGCCTCCCTGCTCGGCGGGTTCGCCACCTCTCAGGCCTGGCTGCTGAGCGCGCGCGTCATCCAGGGCGTCGGCGGCGCGTTTGCCGCGCCCACCGCTCTGTCGCTGATCGCCGTCACCTTCCCCGAAGGCCGGCCGCGTAACCGCGCGATGGGCGTGTACGCCGGGATGAGCGTGGCCGGCGGCGCGGTCGGCCTGCTGGCCGGCGGGCTGCTGGTCACCTTCCTCAGCTGGCGCTGGGTGTTCTTCGTGAACGTCCCGATCGGCCTCGCGGTCGCGCTGGCCGCGCCGCGCGTGCTCGTCGAGTCCGAGCGGCGCCGGGGCCGGTTCGACCTGCCCGGCGCGATCACTGGTAGCCTCGGCCTGGCCGCGCTGGTCTACGGGCTGTCCAACGCGGCGACCAGCGAGAACGGCGTCTCGCACTGGGGCGACACCAAGGTGATCGTCTCGCTGGTGGCCGCCGCGGTGCTGCTCGTCGCGTTCGGGTGGATCGAGGTGCGCAGCAACCAGGCGCTGGTTCCGCTCCGGGTGCTGCGCAGCCGGGACCGGACGGGCGCCTACCTGATCAGCTTGTGCATCGGCACCGCGCTGTTCGGCATGTTCTTCTTCCTCACGCTGTTCTTGCAGGAGGTCTGGAAGTACAGCGCGCTGCGGACCGGCGTGGCGTACCTGCCGATGGCCGGGATGATCCTGGTCGCCTCGCTGGTCGCCTCGCAGCTGGTGACCCGGATCGGCGCCCGGCCGCTGATGATCGTCGGGAGCGTGATCGGCACCGGCGGGATGTTCTGGCTGTCCCGGATCACCGAGCACAGCCACTACGTCTCCGGCCTGCTCTGGCCGATGATGCTGACCGCGACCGGCATGGGGCTGCTGTTCGTGCCGATCTCGCTGGTCTCGCTGACCAAGGTGGCCAACAACGACACCGGCGTGGCGTCCAGCCTGCTGAACGTGGGCCAGCAGGTCGGCGGCGCGCTAGGGCTCGCGGTGCTCGGCACCGTGGCCTGGACCGCGGTCGCGAACAGCCTGCGTTCGCAGGCGGCGGCCGCGGCCGCGGCGGCGAAGACGGCGACCGCGCACCTGTCCGCCGCTCAGGCGGCCGCGGTGCAGAAGGCGGCGACGAACCACGCGCTGGCGACCGGGTTCTCCAAGGGGTACATCGTCTCGGCCGGGATCATGGCGCTCGCGCTGATCATCACGCTGGTCTTGATCCGGGTCCGGCGCGAGGACCTGGCCGGGGTGAACCCGATGGCGGCGCCCACCGACTGAGCGAAACCTGCCCTGGACCGTCCCGGGCACGGCCAGGCCCCGCGGCACCGCGCCGCCGGGGCCTGGCCACCGGCCGTCTACGCCCCGCGCGTGTCGGGCGGCGCGTACCCGGCGGCGCGTGTTCGGCGTGCGTTATTGCTCCTGTTGAAGATTTGAAATGCCTAGACTTGCCGCGTGTCATCTATTAGCGACCCTAAGGCCCGGGCCTTCGTGCGGCAGAGCACGCAGGACGACAACGCGGCCGCGTCGGCTGGCTGGCCCTCCCCCGGCCTCCCCCGCCGCGTGGTGATCACCGCGATTCCCGCCGCCGTGGCCTCGGCGGCGGTGATCGGGTCCAGTGGCTGCACGTCACCGGCTGCTGGCCCGTCCAACGTCCCCACGCGGCGGTTCTTCAGCAGCCACCAGGCCGCGGTCATCGAGGACGCGACGGCGCGGATCGCTCCCGGCCCGGGCGACGACCCGGCCGAGGCGGGTCATCCGGGGGCCCGCGAGGCCGGCGTGACGGCCTACATCGACGCGATGCTCGGCTCGCTCGGTGTACTCGACGCGAGCTCAGCAGGCGAGATCCCGCCTCCGATGATCTTCGCGGGCGGGCCGTGGAGCAACCGTCACACGTCCGGCCCCGATCTGATGGCGACCTTCAGCACGCTCGACCCGGTCACCCGCATCGCCTGGCGCAAGCGCCTGGCTGGCTGGCAGCAGCAGTACACCGCCGGCATCGCGACGCTGGACAAGCTCGCGGGCGGGGACTTTACCAAAGCCACCCCCGCGGAGCAGGACAAGATCCTGGCCGGGCCGGAGGCCGGCACGTTCCGGCCGCTGCTGTTCGAGCACACCATCGAGGGCATGTACGCGGTCCCCGAGTACGGCGGCAACCGCGGCCTGGTCGGCTGGAAGGACATCAGCTACCCCGGCGATAGCTAGCCCCGGGGCTACACCAGCGACGAGGTCGAGAACTCTGACGGCCGCGATCCGGTCGACGACACCGCCGTCGTGGCTGACGTGCTGAAGCTCCTCAGCGGGCTGTGAGGGCGCGGTGACACGCAAGGCCGTCGTGATCGGCAGCGGCGCCGGCGGGTCGTTCGCCGCGATGGAGCTCGCGCAGGCCGGGTGGCAGGTCGTCGTCTTCGAGAAAGGTCCGAACCACTTCTCCAACCTCGGCGGCGAGGGGCCGATCGGCACGGTGTTCTCCAACGACGACCTCAAGATGAACGTGCGCTACTTCGCCGGGCCCGACCCGGAGGTGTTCCCGCGCACCTGGCGGCCGGTGGGAGCGTCGGCGGTCCAGTACACGGGCAGCGTCGATGACCTGCCGCAGCTCGTCGGCGGCGGAACGGTGCACTGGGACGCGAAAGTGCCCAGGTTCTGGGACATCGACTTCCAGCAGCTCGCGGCCCTCGGGCCGGTGCCAGGCGCTGACCTGGCCGACTGGCCGTTCAGCTACTCCGACATCGCGCCCTACTACGACGAGGTGGAACAGCTGATCGGGGTGCAAGGCGACGTGACGGCGATGCCGAGCGCGGTGCTCAAGCACGCGCCGCGCGGCGCGTACCCGATGCCGCCGGGCCCGCAGCAGCGTTCCTCGATGGTGGTGGCCGCCGGAGCGACCGCGATCGGCATGCACCCGTTCGCGTACCCGATGGCGATCAACTCGGTGCCGTACAACGACCAGCACGTGTGCAACGACTGCGGGTTCTGCTCGGGCTACGGGTGCCCGGTGGTGGCCAGGCCGGCCGCGCTGATGCCGCTGCGGGCCGCGCTGCGCACCGGGCGGGTGAGCCTGGTGCCGGAGACGATGGTCACGTCGGTGCGGCTGGCCGGTTCCGGCGCGGCGGCCCGGGCGACCGGGGTGCACTGGGTGCGGATGACGCCGGGCGGGCCGGTGACCGGCGGGGAGAGCGCCGACGTGGTCGTGATGGCGGCCTCGGCGATCGAGACCGTGCGGCTGGCGCTGCTGTCGGGGTTCCCCGATGCGAGCGGCAAGCTGGGGCGGCGGCTGATGCTGCACTCGTTCCTCGACGGCACCGCGATCTTCACCGACGAGCGGATGCACGCCTACCGGGGACGATCGGTCACGCAGTGCGCACAGGACACGTGCGACCCGGACTTTCCCGGGGCGCGTGCGTTCGCGAAGGCGAACGGGCTGCCGTACATCCGCGGCGGCAACATGGAGCTCGGCGGCAGCCAGGACCCGATCGCGGAGGCGCAGTCGTACCAGACGCTGCTCGGCTTCGTCCGGTCGTCAAGGCCGTTCGGGACCGAGTTCAAGCAGCTCATGCGTTCGTCGATTCTGCGGGACCGGCTGGCAGGCTGCCAGCTGATCGGGAACGACCTGCCGTACCTGGACCACACGGTGACGCTCGACCCGACGGTAAAGGACCTGTTCGGGCTGCCGGTGGCGCAGATCACCTGGAGCACCGGGAAGTCCGAGCAGGTGGCCCAGCAGTTCTACGTCCCGGTGATGAAGAAGATGATGGCCGCGGCCGGGGCCACGGTGACGCTCGCGGTGCCGGCCACGACCGACAGCGGGGGGCTGCCCACCGGTTTCCACGTCATGGGCGGCATGATGATGGGCGCCGACCCGGCCACGAGCGTGACCGACACCTACGGCCGGGTGCACGGGCTGGACAACGTCTACGCGGCCGACGGGTCGGTGTTCGTCACCTCGGGCGCGCAGAACCCGACGATCACCATCATGGCGGTGACCCTGCGCAACATGCGCCACCTGGCCGGAACGCCGGGCTAGCCGGGACGGTTGCTGCCCTTCCGGGCGGCGGCCGGTTCTGGCGGCCGGCTCATGGCCAGCCGGCGCCCGCGGCCGGCGCCTGGGCGGTCAGCAGCTGGCCGGTTCGTGACCCGCCCGTTAGGTGCCCGGTGCCGTGCCACTGGGTGGCCACCATGAACAGGGTCATCCTGCTCGTGCCGCCCAGTGCGCACGAGAAGCAGCCGCGGTCCAGCTGGATCGTCTGCACTACGCCGCCCCCCTCGCGGACCCTTACGCACTGCCGGTTGGGAACGTCGGCGTACCAGATGGCTCCTTCGGCGTCGAGGCAGATGCCGTCGGGCACGCCGTCGCCGAGGTCGGCCCACACCCGCGGCTGCGACAGGCTGCCATCGGCCGCGATCTGGAACGCCGTCAGCTTCTGGCCGTAGGACTCCGCGATGATCAACGTCGAGTTGTCGGGCGTTACGGCCATGCCGTTAGGGAAAGCGATCCCGTCGGCCACCACCTGCGCCGACCCGTCCGGTTTGACCAGGGCAATCGTTCCGGGCGCGAACTCGCCGCCGGGGAAGTCGAAGCCCTGGTTGTTCAGGTAGGCATTCCCCCGCCCGTCCACCACGATCTCGTTCCAGGGATGGCCCTCCTCGGCTAGGCCGCTCAGGTCCGCGTGGGTCACCAGCGACCCGTCGGGCTCCCGGCGTAGCAGCCGACCGTCGCGCGCCGCGACGACCAGCAGCCGACCGTCGGGCAGCCAGTCGATGGACATCGGGAAGGCCGGGAAATCAACCTCGGCGACCACCTCCGGCCGGCCCTCGCGATCGACGGCCACGATCTCCTGCGCGCCCCAGTCGGCCAGCCAGAGACGGTCCTGATGCCAGCGCAGCGACTCGCCAAAGGACAAGCCGTCAAGTAGACGCTGGACCATAGCCACGACATGCTCCTTCCTCGCCTTACGGGTCCCCCGGGCCGCAGCGCTAGCGAGCATGCGCGGGGCCGAGCGCTGCCCCGCCCGGGCGTCCGGGCCGACGACCGCCCGGGCGGGGCATCATGGCCCCCATCCACTGGATGTTTCCCCAAGTGACTTGTCATCCTGGGAGCGGATTGCGCCAGTTCACCGGCGCCCCCGTTGTTTCACCTCCTGGTGGAAACTACGGCCGGTGAACCGCGTGTAAATCAGCTGTATGCCGGTGGGCGGACAGGCGGGAACGGCCTGGCCGCGGGTGTCATCATCCCGCTGCAGGAGACCATCTCGCCGGATCCGCATACCAGCACCGTACGAAGCGGATGGCTTGCTGTCGAGATCCAAGATGGCACTGTTTAGCCATACCAAACCGGTGGTAGACACGCTAGGTGGATTTGTTCCTTGACCCCGAAGCCAACAAGCCGCTAGCCGGGCAGCTGTACGAGCAACTACGCCGCGCCATCACCGAGGGTCGCCTGCTACCCGGAGACCAGCTCGTTCCCAGCCGTCAGCTGGCGGCCGAGCTGAGCGTGTCCAGGCACACGGTGACCACCGCGTACGGCCGCCTGGTGGCCGAGGGCTACGCGGAAGGACGCGCCGGCGGCGGAAGCGTGGTGGCCTCCGCGTCCCCGGCGCCAGCCAGGGGCACGGCGAGCCCGGCGGCCGGCCTGCGCCCTAACCGCCGGTTCGCGGGCTGGTCTCCGTACTTCCGGCCTCCCCCGTACGGCTGCCGGTTCGATCTGCGGCCGGGCCACCCAGATCCCTCGCTGTTCCCGGCTGACCTGTGGCGCCGCCGGGTCGCTGCCGGTGTCGCCACCGAACACCGGGAGTACGGCGACCCGGCCGGGAGGATCAGGCTGCGGCGGGCCATCGCCGGCTGGGTGGGCCGGTCGCGATCGGTGTCGGCCGACGAAGACACCGTGGTAATCACCTGCGGGGCCCAGCACGGCATCGACCTGGTCGCCCGGGTCCTGCTCGAACCCGGCGACTGCGTCGCGGTCGAGGATCCCGGGTACGTGCCGATCGCACGCCTATTCGACGCCCTCGGCGCGAAGGTGGTCGGCGTCCCCGTCGATGACCAGGGCCTGGTCGTGGACCTGCTGCCGCCGTCGGCGCGCATCGTCTACGTCACGCCCTCGCACCAGTATCCCCTCGGCCTGACGATGTCGATGCCACGCCGCCGGGCCCTGCTGCGCTGGGCGGAGCAGCACGACGCGGCGATCATCGAAGATGACTACGACACCGAATTCCGCTACGTCGACCGGCCGCTAGAGTCGCTCCAGTCCCTCGATGCGAACGGCCGGGTCGTGTACGTCGGCTCATTCTCCAAGACGTTCTCGCCGTCGGTGCGCCTCGGATTCGTCGTGGTGCCCAGGCCGCTGACCGAACCGGTCACCGCGCTGAGGCAGCTCATCGACTGGCATCCGCCGATCGCTATTCAGACCGCCATGGCCAGCTTCATCAGCGATGGCCTGTTCGACAAGCACATCCGGCGGGCTAGGCGGGTCTACGCCGAACGCCATCGCCTCCTCACCGACGCGCTCTCCGGTCCGCTGTCCGATCACCTCACGGTGCGCACCGCTAACGCTGGACTTCACGTCGCCGCCGTGCTGCGGGAAGGTCTCCGCGAGCATGAGGTGCTGCACGCCGCGGCGAGAAACGGCATCGTCACATCCGGCCTGCATGACTGCTTCCGCACAGGCCCGGCGCAATCGGGCCTGCTGATCGGATTCGGCGCCGTCAGCCCCACCGGCCTGTCGACCGCACTGCGTACGCTGGGCCGCATTCTCGACGCCGAAGCCGCCAACCGGGCCGAGACCGCCGACCGGGCCGAGGCGGCCGGCCGGGCCGGGACTGCCAACGGGGCCGGGGCCGTTGACCGGGCCGGGTAGAACGCGCGCCCGGTCGAACAGTGCCACGCGGGGGGCGCACGGCGGCAGGATGCCGGGCCGCCGGGAAACGTCCGCATTGGACCCGCGCGCGATGCCGACCGCTAAGGCGCTGTAGACGCAGCGTCGCCCGACGGGGACCGGGCGGGCTCGAAGGCGGCGGAGAACAGGTAGCTGGTCGCCAGACTGCGGTACGGCCGCCATTTCTCGGCGATGGCCAGCACCTCCTGCTGGGTGGGGAGGTGGTCGAGCTGATAGGCGGCCCGGACGGCCTTGCGCAGCGCCAGGTCGCCCGGCAGCACCACGTCTTCTCGCTGCAGCGCGACGAGGAGGGCGCCCTGCACGGTCCACGGGCCGATGCCGGGAATCTCGGTGAGCTCGGCCATGAGCTCGTCGTCCGGCAGGCTACTCAGAACGTCCTGGTCCAGCCGACCGTCGGTCAGCCGCCCGGCCAGGTCGCGGAGCGTGCTGATCTTCCGCCACGACAGCCCGGCCTCGCGGAGCTGACCAGGATCGACGGCCAGCAGTTCGGCGGGCGAGGGCAGGTGCCCGCCGAACAGAGCCTGGATGCGGGCCAGGATCCGGCGGGTAGACGGCACGGACAGCTGCTGGCCGATGACCTGGAACAGCAGCGCCCCGAACAGGTCCATCGGCGGCAGCCGGGTCATCCACGCCCGCGGGTCGAAGTCCGGCCGGTCGTCGATGAGCCGGGCCAGCACGGGGTCGGCGCTGCGTAGGTAGGCCCGTGCTTGCTGCAGCGACGCGGCGCGGCTCGAATCCTCGGTCACCGAACCCGCTCCCTTCACCCGGCGGGGGCATGCCGGTCACCATTCACCCGGCGGGGCACGCCTGCCACCATCTTCACACCTGAGTCTGACAATCCGCCGCGGCCCGGCTTATCCCAGGGCTCCCGACCCGCCGTGGGCCGTGGCCACGGGGGCGACGACAGGTGCTCGTGACGGTGAAACCACCGACCGTTCGGCCAAATAATTAGTCCGCAGACGAAGGGTCAGCGCGGGTGCGGCGGCCGGCGCTGAGCCGGCGGATCCGGCGGCTGGAGGAGCGGTTCAGCTGCTTGGGACAAGGTCGGTGT
>JASHVM010000727.1:0-4569 GCA_030044595.1 Streptosporangiaceae bacterium | reverse complement strand
CCCGCCCGCCTTGGTCGTCGCGGACTGCCTGGCCGCGTCCGTGCCGCGCCGCGGCGCGCAGGCCCTCGGCCAGGTTCTCCAGCGCAGGCAGCGCGGCAACCAGCGCGGCCTCCTGCTCGGCGGGCAGGTGCGCCACGAGCTCGGAGATGATCGCGGCCCGCTGCGCGGCGATCCGCTGGTAGGCGTGCTTGCCCTCGGGCGTGACCTCGACGCGGGCGACGCGGAAGTCATCCGGGTCGCGCAGTCGCCGGATCAGGCCAAAGGAGTCGAGCTTGCCGATGATCCGGGACAGCATGGTCGGATTGAGCCCCTCGATCTCGGTGAGCTCGGCGAGGCCGAGCGGGCCGCGGTTGGCCACGATGCCGAGCACCGACGCCTGGCTGGGGGTCAGCCCTTCGCCGACCGAGGCCGCGTTCAGCTGGCGCGCGAGCCGCAGGACGACACGGCGCAGGCGGATGACGGCGTCATCGTCCAAGCGAGCCACCCCCACTAAAACCTAGCGGCCGGGACAGGTCAGTCGTTCGTCGCGACGATCACGTCCGAGGCCTTGATCACGGCGGTGACCTGGGTGCCTTCGGCCAGCCCGAGCTGCTGGACGGCTTCTACGGTGATCGAGGCCACCAGTCGGACACCGCCGGCGTCCAGCTCGACGTTGGCGATCGCCTCGCCGGAGTTGATGCTAGTGACACGGGCCGGGATCTGGTTCCGCGCGCTCAGCCGCATGACCGGGACTCCCTCGGTAGTAAGTGGTGCTGCGACTTTACGCTAACCCGCCGGCGGAGTCGCGCCCGCCCGGCCCATCAGGCTGGCGATCTGATCTGCGAGCGGGCTGGCCGCCGTGAGGCGGTTGTCCACGGTGAAGTGCGGGGCGGCAGGCTCGGCGCCGAGCCGGATCCGTTCCTCGAACTCCTCGAAGCTCGCCAGCTTGACCGAATCCCGCTCGAGCCCGCGGGCGGCCAGCCGACCGCGCACGGTGGCCGGATCCGACTTGACCCAGACCAGGTGCACGGTCCCGCCGCCGAGGTCCGCCACCCAGGCCCGCCACCGGTCGCTGTCGTGGATCTGCCCGGTGAAGGGACCGGAGAGCAGGACCGGGCAGCCGTGCGCGCGGATCTCGCGGGCGGTCGCCGTCATCCCGGCGTACTCGTGCACCTTGACGTGCTCGTCGTACCACGGTCCTTCGCGCTCGCCGACGGGACGGCCGGCCGCGGCCAGCACCGCTTCCACGAACGAGGAGTACATCGTGTCCTTATCGAGCAGCGCCGGAGCCGGCGCGAGCGAGGCGAGCAGGATGCTGGCGACGGTGCTCTTTCCGGCTCCGGGCGGGCCGGCCACTACCCAGGCCGCTGCGGGAAGGCTCATAGCCAGCGAGGATATGATGACCACGCTACGCACGGACCGTTCCGGCAACGTTACGGCTCAGGGCCACGGGCCGGTTTGCCGGCCGAGCGCGGCATGGGCGACAATGACGTGCCGGCGATGAGGCTCGCCACAACCGCGCGGTAGCGCCGTGCTGATGGCCTCTACCCCTTGTCGAAGACATCGCGGGTAGGAGGCATCGCGTGAACGATGCGCTGGAACCGCCTGGCCATGATCGTGAGACCGCGCCGTGAGCGTGGCCCTCCCGATTCCCGTTATCCAGCTGCTGCAAGTGCTGACGGTGGCGATCGCCGCGCCCGGCGTGACGGGCATTATCGCCAAGGTCGAGGCGCGGCTGCAGGGCCGCCGGGGGCCGCGGGTGCTGCAGCCGTACTACGACCTGGCCAAACTGTTCCGCAAGGAGGCGCTCGCCCCGGAGCAGGCGAGCTGGTTCTTCCTGGCCGCGCCGGTCATCGCGGTCGCGGCCTACCTGACGATTCCGCTGCTGATCCCGGTGCTGACCAGCTACGGGCTGCCGCTGGGCTACATGGGCGACATCTTGGGCGGCGGGTTCTTGCTGGCGCTGGCCAGCTTCGTGATCGCGACCGCCGCGCTGGAAACCAGCAGCCCGTACGCGCAGCTGGGATCGAGCCGGGCCAAGACATTCTCGGCCATCGCCGAGCCGGTGGTGCTGTTCGTGGTGTTCACGGTGGCGCTGCTGACCGGCACCGACCTGCCGTACGCGCTGGCGGCGACGATCCGGTCCTCGGCCGGGCAGATCGTCCGCCCGGGTCACCTGCTGGCGGCGGCCGCGCTGTTCATGGTGATCCTGCACGAGACGGGCCGAATCCCGGTCGAGACGCACACCGGCACCAACGAGTTCGGGATGATCGAGGAGGCCAGGGGATTCGAGCATTCCGGCCCGTATTTCGCGCTGCTGAAGTGGGGCTCGGAGCTGAAGCAGCTGATCTTGTTCACGATCTTGGCCAACGTGTTCCTCGTGCCCTGGGGGCTGGCGGCCACCCAGCAGCCGGGCGCCGTCGCCCTGGCCATCGTGGCGCTGCTGGCCAAGGCGACGGCGGTCGGGTGCGTGGTCGCGGTCATCGACAACTCCTTCGCCAAGCTGCGCCTGTTCAAGATCACCGAGTTCGTCGCGGCCGCGTTCCTGCTCGCGGTGCTCGGGGTGTTCACCCTGTACCTGGGGGGTGGCTGATGACGCTGGCCGCCCCGGCCAGCGCGCCGGGCGTCTACCAGGGCGCGGCCAACGTGATCGCCGCGGTGATGCTGCTGTTGGAGTTCGGGATGCTGCGGCAGGCGCTGGCCCGGGACCAGATCCGGTTGTACGCGGCGCAGTCGGCGATGATCTCGGTGCTGGCCATCGTCATCGCCGCGGACCGGAACCTGCCCGACCTGTACGCGCTCGCCGGGCTGTCCGCGGCGCTGAAGGTGGTCGGTGTCCCGCTGGTGCTGCGCCGCCTGCTCGGCGGGACGGTGTCCGACGAGGAGACGCCCGGGGTCGCCGGCAGCTATACGATCACCCCGGCTACCGCCGTGCTGGGCGGGATCGTGCTGGCCGCGTACGGCTTCTTCTGCTTCGGCTCGCTCGGGATTCACGGTCCCGCGGCCCCGGCCACCGCGTGGGCGATCGCCGGCGCGATGGTGCTGGTCGCGTTTGGCCTGATGATCGTCCGCCGGGACGTGGCGTCCCAGGCGATCGGGTTCTTCTCGCTGGAGAACGCGATCTCGCTGGCCGCGCTGGTGGTCGCGGCGGGACTCCCGCTGATCCTGGAGACCGTGATTCTGTTCGACGGGCTGGTCGCGGTGGTGGTGTTCGGCATGCTGATCCGCGCGCACCACGTACGGGCCGAGTCGCTGTCGACCGCCGACCTGACCAGGCTGCGGGGGTAGGCCGATGATCGGCGTGGTCATGGCCCTGCTCGTCGCCCCGGCGGCAGCCGGGCTGGCGTGCTTCGCGCTGCCCGCGCGAATAGCGGCCGGGGTCACCGTGGCCGCGGGCCTGGCGAGCTTCACGCTGGTTCTGGCCCTGGTTCCGGCGGCCGCGCATCACAACCTCAGCTACCTGACCTACCTGCGGGTCGACGCGGTGAGCGCGATATTCCTGCTGGCCACCGGCTTCCTGTACGCCGCCGTGGCCGTGTACGCGGTCGGCTACCTCAAGGGCCACCACGACCACCGCTTCTACGCGGGCCTGAACCTGTTCGCCTGGTCGATGCTGGCCGCGCCGCTGATGAGCAGCCTGGCGCTGCTGTGGATCGCGGTCGAGATCACCACGATCATCTCGGCGCTGCTGGTGGCGATCGAGGACACCGACGGCGCCGCCGAAGCGGCCTGGAAGTACGTGCTGATCGCCAGCGCCGGCCTGGGCCTGGCCCTGCTCGGTACCGTCGTCGCGTACTACGCCGGGTCACAGGTACTCGGCGAGCACTACAACCTCGCGATCCAGCCGCTGCTGATCGCCGGGCCGCGGCTGCCGCACACCCCGGTCCGGCTGGCCTTTCTGCTAGCCCTGCTCGGCTACGGCACGAAGGTCGGGTTCTTCCCGGTGCACACCTGGCTGCCGGACGCGCACTCCGAGGCGCCGACGCCGGTGTCCGCGCTGCTGTCCGGGTCCCTGCTGGCGGTGAGCTTCTACGCGATCTTGCGGTTTTACCAGGTCGCTGCCGCGACGCTGGGCAGCGGGTTCCCGCGGGACGCGCTGCTGGCGTTCGGGGTCGCCTCGCTGCTGCTGGCGGCGCTGTACGTGTTCGGCCAGCGGGACATCAAGCGGCTGCTGGCCTACTCCAGCGTGGAGCACATGGGCATCTTGGCGATCGGGGTGAGCTTCGGCGCGCCGGTCGCGCTGGCCGGCGTCATGCTGCACGTGCTCGCGCACGCGGCCGCGAAGGGGAACGCGTTCATGGGCGCGGGCGTACTCACGGTGAAGTTCGGCACCAAGCAGATCTCCGCGATCCGCGGCGGGCTCGACCTGCTGCCGTGGAGCGGGCCGCTGTTCCTGCTGGCGGTGTTCGCGCTGGCGGCCCTGCCGCCGTCCGGGATCTTCCGCAGCGAGTTCCAGATCGTCGCCGGCGGCTTTGACAGCGGCAGCTACGCCGCGACCGCCGTGCTGATCATCGCGGTCACCGTGGCGTTCTTCGGGCTCACCGCCTCGACCACCAGCATGCTGTTCACGCCGTCGCCGGGGACGCAGGT